>CAKRLN010000042.1 GCA_934359535.1 uncultured Lachnospiraceae bacterium | reverse complement strand
AGATAACCTCTGCCAAAAAAGGGACACCCGCCAAAAACGGATGTCCCTTTTTTATTTCCATAATTACTGGATACCGGAAAGGTCTTTTACCACTTCCCCTGCAATAATAAGTCCTGCGACCGATGGCACAAAGGCTACACTTCCCGGAATATCCCGGCGTTCGGTACACTTATGCGCAGCACCCGGCGGACAGATACAGTTTGTCCTGCAGCTGATTGCCATATCCTCGATTGGTCTTCTTGGCTGTTCCTCAGAATAGACAACCTTAAGCTTCTTCACCCCGCGCTTTTTCAGTTCTCTGCGCATGACCTTAGCAAGCGGACAGACCTTTGTCTTATAGATATCTGCAACACGGAACTGACTTGCATCAAGCTTATTCCCGGCACCCATGCTGCTGATTATTGGAATCCCAAGCTCCTTTGCCTTCATGACAAGCGCGATCTTAGCAGTCACGGTATCGACCGCATCGACTACATAATCATACTCCTCAAACGGGAAATCATCCTGATTCTCCGGCAAAAAGAAACATTTATGAATCCGTACATCCACATCCGGGTTGATCTCTAAAATACGGTCACGCATTACCTCTGCCTTATACTGTCCAACTGTCTTTCTTGTTGCAATGATCTGGCGGTTTAAATTCGTCAGGCATACTTTATCATCGTCGATCAGATCAAAAGCTCCGACTCCGCTCCTTACAAGCGCCTCGCAGACATAGCCGCCGACTCCGCCAACTCCAAACACAGCTACCCTTGACTGCCCCAGCCGGCTGACTGCCTCTTTTCCAAGTAATAATTCGGTTCTTGAAAACTGATTAAGCATACTCATATCTCCTACTATTCATGTGGGTTTTATCATATATCATTTTTTCCTGCCTGTCAAATCCTTGACCTTTTTCCTGGAATGTCTTATGATAATGTCATGCAATTATGTTAGTTTCTGCTAACCACAAGAGGATTGTAAAACTCATGTAAAGTAAATGAAACATGTTAAGAAAGGAATGCTGATCATGGAATTACAAAAAGTACTTGAAGCAAGAAGAAGCGTCCGTTCCTACGACGGAACGAAAAAAGTAACAAAGGAGCAGATCAAAGAACTTGTAGAAGCCGGTATCCTTGCCCCATCCTGGAAAAATTCACAGACAGCACGCTATTACTGTGTCTATGAGGATGATGCGATTGCGAAGTTTTCCGCAGAATGCCTCCCGGAATTTAACCAAAACAGCTCAAAGGACTCTGTCCTTGTTGTAACAACCTTCGTTGCCAACCGTTCTGGCTTTGACCGGGATGGCACTCCGGATAACGAATGTGCAAACGGCTGGGGCTATTATGACCTTGGTCTCCACAATGAAAATTTTCTGTTAAAAGCCACGGAGCTTGGTCTTGACACACTTGTTATGGGAATCCGTGATGCGGATAGAATCCGCACCCTGTTAGAGATCCCGGAAACAGAAATCATTGTCTCTGTCATCGCTGTCGGCTATGGTACAAATGCGCCTGCAAAGCCAAAACGGAAACAGACAGATGATATTTTAAAATTTATTTAGGCATGCGGCTGTCGTGGCAGGTGAAATAGATCACCTGACAGCTTTCTCCAAGCTTTTCGATCAGCTTATTGCCCTGTGCCGTTTTTGCTGCATCAAGATTCACAAATGGATCATCGAGCAGCAGAAACGGCTTTTCTTCTTGATACATCGCATCCACGAGCGCAAGCCTCATACAAAAACCAATGAGATCCTTACAGCCTGCTGAAAGCCATCCGGTCTCACGGAACTGCCCCTGTTCCTTCACCTTAAGCTCCATGTTGGCATCTACCATCCAGTTGTCTTTCGACTCCTTCTCATCAAGTGCCGTCAGAAAATGATAATATTTTGCAAATCCGTCTGAAATTGGTGCCATATACCGCGCGGTAAACTGTTCCTTTGCTGCCTGTAAATACTGCTGCGTCAGCTTTAGTGTTTCATAGCGCTTCTTTTCCCTTTCCTGGCATGCTGTTTTTTCCTCCAGCTCTTCCTCTAGTTCATCCCGCTTGTCAAGCTCCTCCTGCAAATCCTCAAGCTGCATCTTATAAGTCCCGATCGTATCCATGACTGCTTCTAACGTGTCATCAAGCTCCGCAATCTGCCTGTTTAAATCCTCGACAGAAGTCTGCATACTTCCGGTATCCTGCAATGCAGCGCTGGCATGTCCTGCTTCAAAGGCATCCAGCTTTTCTCTGCTTTCCTTCCACATATGGTAAGCACTTCTGCAATCTGCGGCCTGTACTAAAAGTCCTGAAAGCTGTGAAGAAAACGGCGGCTGTGGAGAGATTTCAAATCCGCGCAAAAACTCCTTGATCCTTTGTTCCAGCCCGTCTGCCTGTGCCCTTGCCGCACATGCCTGTGCCTCCTTATCTTTTCCCCTCCGATACTCTTCATATTCGTTTTTCAGTTCATACAGCGCTTCCGCTTCCTTCCCTGCATCCGCAGGGATTTCGTACTCCGCAAGGAAATCCAGAACGGCTTTTTTCTTTTGTCCGGCTTCCTCTTCCTGTTCTTTCATTTCCTCCTCAAGCTGTGACCTGTCGCGCTTTAAGTGCTGCAAGACACTTTCCTTTTCCTGATATGCTTTCCTCTTTTTCGCTTTCTCCTGCTGTCGCTTACTCTTCTGCTTCCTTCTCTTTTTCATTGTAAGAGCAAAGGAAACAATTGCTGCAAAAAGAAGCAGGCCTCCCGCAGGCAGAAGTGGAAGCACCGGCTTTTCATTCCCAAGGGAGACACCAAGTGCCACAATACCAGAAAGCAGAAGAAGCACTGCCGGCAGCAGATTTTTTAAACCAGCTCCTTCCGCTTCGTCTCCTTCATCCGGTGCAGCAAGTGAGATCAGCTCCCGCTCCTGCTTTTCTATTTCATTCTGCAAAAGCAGCTGCTTTCTGTCCAATTCAAGGATACGACTCTGCATCGCATCTGCCTCATCTGACACCGCCTTCATGCGGTCGATCTCCCGTTCAAGCTGTGCAAAATCCCCATCCGGTTCCCCTTTGCCTCCAGCTGTTTTCTCTGCTTCCGTCAAATGCCCCGGACTTTTTCTTTCTGCTGCCCGGTAAAACCGCTGCTTTGCATTCTGGTAAGCTTCCTTCTCTGCCTCCGTAAGCGAAAAGTTGGCCTCTGTTGTCTCATATTCCCCAAGTGTCCTCGCCCATGCAAGTGCCTCTTCTAGTGCCTTCTGCTTTGGCACGCCTCCCGGAAACCGGGCACGCATGCTCCGGTAGAGCTCATTTTTTTTGGCTTCTTCATAGCAAAGCTGTTCGTGCTGCTTTTTTAGGGCTTCTTTCTTCCCTGCCTCACCAGCCTCCCTTAACTGTCCGGAAAGCGCAGCCCTTTTTTCGGATACCGCTGCCTTTTCTTCTTCCTTTTCTGTTAAAAGCCTCTTTTTTTCCTGAAAAGCCTCTTCTGCCGATGCAAGCGCCCGAAGCCGCTCTGCAAGTCCGGTAAGCTCATTTTTACGTTTCTTTATGGAACCAGTCGCGCGGTCCGGCGTCAGACGGTTCATCTCATCCCGGATATGTCCTGCTGCTGTCTCATAATTATTGATATCATTGGTATTCTCAGCGAGATTACCGAGCTTTGCGTTGATCGCATCCGTTGTTCCTGCAAGAACCTGGCTTTGTGCAATGAATACACTCCGGGCAAAGGAGGCACGGTCAAGTCCAAAAAGCTCCTCTCCGATATTTCTGGAATAGGTATCATCCGGCAGATTTGTTTCTGCATCAAAGAGCTGGAAGGCATCGGTGCGCTCACTTTTTCCGAAGGTACGGCTGATCCAAAAACGCTTTTCCCCAGTCTCAAACAAAAGCTCTCCGCCATAGGTTCCACCCTGCCACGGTTCATAAAGCTTCCGCTCGCCGGCAATGGCATTCCGCTCCTTTTTGCTGTCGAAGCCATAGAACATTGCCTTGAAAAAGGCACCGAGTGTACTTTTTCCCCATCCGTTTTCCTTACAGATCACATTGACGCCATCGGTAAAGTCGATTGTGACATCCGAAAGCCTGCCAAAATTTTCGATATGACATCTCAGTAATTTCATGAAAGCTCCTCCCCGGAAAGTGCTGCAATTCCTGTGCGGATCACATCTGATTTCTCCTGCCCGGAAAGCTCAGATGCCAGTACCATACGGATAAATTCCCCTTTTAAGGATTCATCCTTTGCATAGTCACGGTAATCAATCCGGACGGTTGTTTCATCCTCGGTTTTGAAAAAATAATACCCACCGGAAAATTTCTCTGTGAGATATTCTGTCTGAAACTCACTTTCCACCCGACAGGCACCCTTTAACACAAGCTTAATCAGGCTTCTGCTGGAATATCTGCCGGCTTCCAGCACCTTTTTTACCTGTTCTGCGGCTTCCTGCGTTGTCATGCAGTCACTCACATCCACACCGACCGTTTCCAGTGTCCGGGATGCAAATGGAATAAACTGCTTGTTCACGTGATGTGATGCTTCCTCAATATCTAGCAGCACAAAGCCCTTCGGACCACATTCATCAAAGCCTCTCCCCTCTAAGCATCCGCTGTAACACCATTCCCCTCTTGCATCAAGCGGTGCATGCTTAAAGCTGTGGATATGTCCGAGTGCAAGATAATCGATATTTTTATTTTTCAGCTCAGAAAAAGCAATCACCTCAGCCTTGTCCTTTGCTGCATATGCACGCTCCTGTCCATGCAGCAGGACAATGTTGTAATCATCATGGTCAAGTACAAGGGAATGATATGCCAATGCCTGATTGAACGGACAAAGCTCAAGCCCAGCCACCACAATTCCGCCAAGACGGTATGTTGTCCATGTATCCGAAAAAAGCTTTAGGTTATCCGGAACTGTCTCGTAGCGCATCAGAAAGCTTTCGCTGTCATGATTTCCCTTCAGATAAAAAAAGGTAATGTCCGGGTGCATTGCAATGGCATCCATGACCACACCGGCTGCGGCTGCCGAAATCCTTCTTGTGTCAAACAGATCGCCTGCGATTAACACTGCCTCTACCTCATGCATACTGGCATAATCGATCATTCTGGTAAAGGTATTTAAAATTTCATTCCGGCGCTGTTTTGCCTGTTCCTTTGATAAGTTTGCTGTCATTTTCGAATCCAGATGCAGATCCGCACAGTGGATGATTTTCATAGCCTGCCTCTCACCGTCCCTTTCTGTTCTTCGTATTTTCACTTCTGTCCACACAATCTTGTCCGTTCGAAAAAAACGGGCTCCATTCTCATGGAAATCCCGTTCTTTTCCTTCCTGGGACAAAGCCCTGACACAGACCTTCGCCAGTCTCTATGCCTGTTTCTCAATCTGGGCACATCCCCGCATTGTAATAAGCGGCCCGCCCTTTTTCTCTATGTAATCCTTTGTAATCGTTACCATTCCGATATTCTCATCCTTCGGAACCTCATACATGATGTCTAACATAAATTCCTCGATGATCGCACGCAGGGCACGCGCTCCAACCTTTTTCTCCCTGGCACGTTTTGCGATCGTATAAAGTGCTTCCTCATCAAATACAAGCTTCACCTCATCCATTGCAAGAAGCTTCTCATACTGGCGGACAATTGCATTCTTTGGCTCTCTTAAAATCCGCACAAGCATATCCTCAGTCAATGCTTCTAGGGAGAAGAGAATTGGAAGTCTTCCTAAAAATTCCGGGATCATTCCAAAATTGCGGACATCCTCCACCGTAACCTGCTCCAACAGATTGTCAACCTTATCGTATTTATCCTTTAAGTCTGCCTGAAAGCCGATCGTTGCTTCCTTGTTCAGACGCTCCTTGATGATCTCTTCAAGATCCGGGAACGCACCACCACAGATAAATAAAATATCCTTCGTGTCAACCGTTGTCATCGGAACCATTGCATTTTTGCTGCTGGCTCCTACCGGGACCTCAATCTCTGCCCCTTCTAATAGCTTTAACATTCCCTGCTGTACGGATTCTCCACTGACATCGCGCTGGTTGGTGTTCTTCTTCTTTGCAATCTTATCAATCTCATCAATGAAAATAATTCCGTGCTCAGCACGTTCCACATCATTGTCTGCTGCTGCAAGAAGCTTGCTTACCACGCTCTCGATATCATCTCCGATATAGCCTGCCTCAGTTAAAGAGGTCGCATCGGTAATCGCAAGCGGCACATCAAGAAGCTTTGCAAGTGTCTTGACCAGATAAGTCTTTCCAGAACCGGTTGGTCCGATCATAAGCATATTGGACTTCTCGATCTCCACACCGTCATCGGTATTCTCCATAATACGCTTGTAGTGGTTGTAAACTGCAACCGACATCACCTTTTTCGCATGCTCCTGTCCAACCACGTATTCGTCAAGGCTTGCCTTGATCTTATGCGGAGCCGGGATCGAATGGATGTCTAACACCGGTGCCTGCTTTGCTTCCTTTTTCTCTTTTTTCTTTTTCAGCTTCTGGCTGTTTGGAACCGCATTCTGTAAATCCGAGAGGTTAATCATGCTGATGTTCGGCATCGAACCAAGATTCATGCCAAACATATCATTCATTCCCATTCCAAAGCCGCTTCCATTCATGGAATCGAAGGTCTTTTGCATACAGTCACTGCAGATACAGATATTGTTTGGAATATGGATCATCTTGCCTGCAATATGCTCCGGTCTGCGGCACATATAGCAGATATCTTCGTATTCGCTGTCATCTCCGTTATCCGCTTCCTGCTCTCCCGTTCCGTTTACCGGTGTCTGCGTCTTTTGTTCCTCTTTCTGATCGCTGTCATCCTTTGTGGCACCGTTTATCGTTCCATCCAAAGAATCCACATCTATAAATTGTTCTTTATCGTCTGACATATCGTAAACCGCCTTTATTTTCATAAATTGTCTCATAATCATACACGAATTGCTCCGCTGCAAGCAGGAACGAATCCTGACTTTTGACCCTTGTATGTCACATTATACGACAGCCCACTGCGAAACTCAACCAAATTGCAAAGATTTCATACTTTCTTTAGATATCGCGGTTACTGTTCACACTACCCGCAACGATTACAGCCCATGAAAAGTGCCTCTTCCATTATAAAAGCAGCCTTACTGCTTACTCAAGCAGGCTCTCTACAAGGCGGACACACTCTGCGGCATCCTTCGAGTAGCCGTCAGCTCCGATCTCATCCGCAAAATTCTGTGTGATGCAGGCACCTCCGATAATAACCTTGCTTGTGCAGTGCTTCTCCCTGCACAGCTCCACGACGTCCTTCATCCGCATCATGGTTGTTGTCATCAGTGCTGATAAGCCAATGATTGCTGCGTTTTCACGCATCGCGGTATCCACGATGTCCTCTGCTGGAACATCCTTTCCCATATCGATGACATGATAGCCATAGTTCTTTAACATTAAGACAACAAGGTTTTTCCCGATGTCATGGATATCGCCCTCTACCGTTGCGATTACAAGTGTAGGCATGTCTATTCCGCTGTCCTTCCGTTCGAGCATCGGCTCTAAGTAATCGATTGCAAGCTTCATCGTATTCGCACTTCCGATGAGCTGTGGAAGAAAGTATTTCTTCTTGTCGAACAGGACACCAACCTCATTGATCGCTGGAATCAGATCATCATTTATAATCTCTTCTCCCTTTTTTCCGGTGGCAAGCACCTTTTTTACCTCGTCGAGAATTGTTCCCTTATTGCCCTTTAACACTGCTTTAAATACCGGACTTTTATCCTCTGCCCCGGACTGCTCCGTATCTGTGGAAGCAGCTTCCTTTTTTACGACGACGGTCTCAAACTGTGCTTTTTCCTCTGCCAGGCGGTTCATGCGCTCGATATAGCGGATATCACTGTCCGGTCTGTGCAAAAGCAGATCGGATGCAAATGCACCATTCATAAGAAGCTCCTGGGATGGGTTTGCAATTGCCATCGTAAGTCCCTTGCAGATCGCCATCGTAAGAAATGCCGTATTGACATAGATACGCTCCGGAAGGCCAAAGGAGATATTGGAAAGTCCGCAGATCGTCGGAAGCTTTTTTTCGTCCTTGCAGTATGCAATTGTCTCAAAGCATTCCCTTGCTGCCTCCGGATTGGCACCGATCGTTGCAACAAGTCCGTCTACAACGATGTCCTCATGTGCAATTCCTTCCTTCATGGCACGGTCATATACCGCATTAATGATCGCTTTTTTCTCTTCCCCATCCTTTGGAAGCCCCTCATCAGAGACCGGAAGCAGGATAAACATTGCACCGTACTTCTTCGCAACCGGAAGCAGTGCCTCAAGCTTTGCAGACTCCATGCTGATCGAGTTAATAAGGGCACGCCCCGGATAGATGCGCAGTGCCTGTTCAATGACCTCAACATAGCTGGAATCGATGCATAACGGGCAATCAACTGTGGAGGAGACTTCATAGATGACCTTCTCCATCATCTCCTTTTCATCAATTCCATTCATTCCCATATTAATGTCTAAGATGCGCGCTCCATTTTCCTCCTGCGCCCTTGCCATCTCCCGGACAAGTTCAAGCTTTCCTTCCCGAAGCTCTGCCTGAAGCTTTTTCTTTCCGGTTGGATTGATTCGCTCTCCGACTACCATAAAATTACCATCTAAGGAGATTTCCACACACTGTCTCTCCGATGTCAAAATGCTTCTGTGGCGTGCAAGTGGCTTATGCAGCGCATGCCCCTTTACGCGCCTGGCAAGTGCCTGAATATGCTCCGGTGTCGTTCCGCAGCAGCCTCCGACGATCACTGCGCCGGCTTCCACTAAAAGCAGCCCCGCCTCTGCGAACTCCTCCGGGGTTGTGCGGTAAATTGTTTTTCCATCGACAAGCTCCGGGAATCCATTGTTTGGCTTTGCAAGAATCGGAATGGTTGCATACTCTGCCATTTTCGCTACAAGTGGCGCCATCTCGGCTGGTCCTGTGGAACAGTTCACACCGATGACATCTGCGCCAAGCGACTGCAATACAACAACCGCAGCCTCCGGCGGCGTTCCAAAGAGTGTTCTTCCATCCTCATTATAAGTAAGGGATACCATAATCGGAAGCTTTGATACCTCGCGGATTGCAAGCACTGCTGCCCTGCATTCCTGAAGACTCATCATCGTCTCTACGACAAACAAGTCAACTCCCGCCTCATCAAGCACACGCGCCTGCTCCTTATAGACATCGACAAGCTCCTCAAACATCAGGTCACCAAGCGGAAACAGCTGTTTTCCAGTCATTGTCATATCGCCTGCTACAAACGCCTTGTCTCCTGCTGCCTCTTTGCACATTGCGACAAGGTCATGGTTCATCTGACAAAGGTTGTCTGAAAGACCATATTCTTCCAATTTGATGCGGTTCGCGGTAAAAGTCGGAGCATAAAGAATCTGTGTTCCAGCCTCCACATACCGCTTCTGTAAATCAATCATGATATCTCTATTTTCTAAAATCCAAGCCTCCGGGCAGACCCCCATCGGCATACCCTTTTCCATCAGGTTTGTACCGGTCGCACCATCTAAGATTACCGGACCATTATCTATTAAATGTGTTAGTTCCTCTCTTGTCATGTTCCCTGCTTTCCTCTATAATACAGATTGGTAAATTGCCTAAGATATAATGTATAAGAAAGGAAACCTTATGTCAAATATTAAATTGATTGCTCTGGATCTCGATGGCACGTTATTTGCCACGGACGGAACAATATCCGCACATACAATTGACGTTTTAACCCAGGCAAGAAATGCTGGAATTGAAGTCATCATCTCAACCGGACGTCCATTCTGCGGGCTGCCGCTTGACCAATTGAAAGGAACCGGCATGCACTATGCCATCACAGCAAACGGTGCCGCAGTCTATGAAACAGCCGATAGAACCTGCCTGTTTGAAAATCCGATGGAGCCGGACCTTCTGCTTCCAATCCTTGATTTTCTGCTCAAACAGGATATCCATATGGACGCGTTTATCCATGGAGACGGCTTCTCCCCTTTGGACCGGCTTTCCATCGCAAAGAAGCTTGTGATCCCGGATTCCCTCAAAAAATACATCATAGAAACCCGTACACGCGTAGATGATTTTGCTGGCTTTATCCGGGAGAACCACCTTTCTGTCCAGAAAATGACATTAAATTTCACAAAGCTTCCGGATGGAACAATGAAATGCCGTGACAAGGTAAAGGACTATCTCCTTTCCACAGGCCTTGTCACCGTTGTAAGTGGTGGCTACCGGAACCTCGAATTTACACGCCTCGGTGTCACAAAGGGTGCTGCGTTAAAGCAGCTTGCCGATACGCTTCATATTCCAATAGAACAGACCATGGCAGTCGGCGATACCGAAAATGACCTCTCAATCTTAAAGGCTGCCGGACTTGGTGTTGCAATGGGAAATGCACTCCCGGAGATCAAAGCTCAGGCAGATGCCGTCACCTGCACCAATGACGAGGACGGTGTTGCCTGCGCAATTGAAAAATTTGCCCTCTCCTAAACTGCTATGCATTCCTTAACAGGGCAAGATTCCGTTTCAAAGACAACAGAACCTCATCCATCTGTTGTCTTGTATTCTCTCTTCCAATTGTAAAGCGGAGTGTCCCATACGCATATTCCTCCGGCACATGGATTGCCTCAATCACATGGGAAAGTCTGGTCTGTCCGGTATTGCAGGCAGAACCTGCCGATGCACAGATGCCCTCCTCCTGTAACAGTGTAAGCAAAGAAGAAGCATCTACCCCCGAAAAGCTGACATTCACATTGCCTGGAAGCCTCCGGTACCGATGTCCATTCAGACGGACTCCATCGATTTCCCGAACAAGCCGTTCCATAAAATAATTCCTAAGCTTTCCTTCATGTGCCCGGTTTTTCTGCATCTGAAGCACGGAAATCCGGAGTGCCTCTGCCATCCCGACAATTCCCGGAACATTTTCTGTCCCCGCTCGCTTTCCCTTTTCCTGTGCTCCTCCATGAATGAAGGACGGAATTGGAATATCCTTTTTTACATAGAGAAATCCCACTCCCTTCGGTCCATGAAATTTGTGCGCACTCGCGCTGAGCAGATCGATCGGTTCCCGCTTCACGGAAATCGGGATCTGTCCGACCGCCTGGACCGCATCGGTATGAAACGGAATCTGATGCTCTCTTGCGAGTCTTCCGATCGCAGCAACCGGCTCGATTGTCCCGATCTCATTATTCCCATACATCACCGTAATCAGTGTTGTATGCGGTGTAATTGCTTCCTCCAGCAGCTTTAGATTAACCATTCCATTTTCATCCACCGGAAGATAACTCACCTCGTAGCCGAGCTCTTCCAGATAGGCACAGGAATGCAATACTGCATGATGCTCAATCTGTGATGTAATAATGTGTTTTCCCTCTGATCTGAATTCTCCTGCAATACTCTTTATCGCCCAGTTATCCGATTCACTTCCTCCCGATGTAAAAAATATTTCTCCTGGCTCAGCATCCACACAATAGGCAATAAGCTCTCTTGCATGCTCCACTGCCTGTTTTGCCTCCTCCCCAAGCTCATAAGTCGTTGACATATTTCCATATTTTTCCGAAAGAAAGGGCTGCATCGCATCCCTCACCTCTGGAAGCACCATGGTTGTCGCCGCATGATCCAAATATATCTGGCTATTCATACGAAACCCCTTTTCCTCATATATTCATATTAACAGCTTCCTTTGGAGTACTCCATGACATTCATCCAGAAACTTAAAAATCCTCTGATCACGGGAACTCTCTTTCTGACTGCATCTGGTGTCATAAGCCGGATAATCGGCTTCTTCTATAGAATATTCCTCTCACGGACGATTGGTGCAGAAGGACTTGGAATCTATCAGCTTGTTTTTCCTGTAATGGCACTTTCCCTTTCTCTTACAAGCTCCGGAATTCAGACAGCCCTCTCCCGCTTCATCGCTGAGGAGACCGCTAAAAATAACGAAAAAGGAGCCCGTCTGTATCTGGTACTTGGGCTTCTCTTTTCGACTGCACTCTCTGTTGCGGTTTCCTTTCTGATCACACAAAACGCTGATTTTATTGCTTCTGTGCTCCTCTTTGAGCCGCGCACAAAGCCGCTTCTTATCGTCATGACCTACAGCCTCCTTCCGGCTGCCGTCCACGCCTGCATAAACGGCTATTATTACGGAAAAAAACAGGCTCTCATTCCGTCCGTAAGCCAGCTTCTTGAACAGCTTGTGCGTGTTGGCACCGTCTATCTCATCGCTTCTATTGCAATGGAAAACGGGCGTTCCCTATCACCGCTTGATGCAATCTGGGGGATCGTAGCCGGAGAGTGTGCCGGAATGCTGCTCTCGGTTACCGCGGTGGGGATCCGACGCTATGACGGTGATGCTGCTGCCTCTGCAAAGCTCCTTTTTGCAATGACAATCCCGCTTACCGCAAACCGTGTACTCATTAACCTTTGCACAAGCGTAGAAAATCTGATGATTCCGAAGCAGCTGCGTCTGTTCGGGTACAACACACCAGATGCCTTAAGCATCTTCGGTATCCTCACCGGAATGTCCATGTCCGTAATCCTCTTTCCAACCGTGCTGACCGGCTCAGTTTCCGTCCTTTTGCTTCCTGCAATCTCGGAGGCAAAGGCAAGGTCAGATGATGCTGCGATTTCCCATGCAATACAAAAAGCAGTCCGTTATGGACTGCTCCTTGGCTTTTTCTTCACTGGTGCATTTCTTATCACTGCTGACTTTATCGGGGATAGCGTTTTTCACTGCACACTTGCAGGCACCTATATTAAAATTTTAAGCTGGATCTGTCCGTTCATGTACTTAAGCTCTCTCTTAAGCAGCATCATCCACGGACTCGGCTACCCGAAGATTCCTTTATACATCAGTCTCCTTGGCTGCATGATCCGGAT
>CAKRLN010000041.1 GCA_934359535.1 uncultured Lachnospiraceae bacterium | reverse complement strand
GTTGTATTCGTTCCGCTCAGCGCCGTTGGCGACAGCCTTCGTGTGCGTATTGTAAAAGTGAACAAAAGTCATTGCTACGGCAAAATCGAGGAGATATTGACCCCGTCGCCCGACAGGATCGACGTAGACTGCTTAGTTTTCGGGAAGTGCGGCGGGTGCGATTTTCGCCACATTTCATATGAAGCGGAGCTTAGGGCGAAAGACGGCTTTATCCGTGACGCGTTCACCCGAATAGGCGGGCTTGAACCCGAGTTTCTGCCGATTATCGGAAACTGCAACATTGACAGCTATCGCAACAAAACGCAGTATCCGGTGCGCAAAAATGAACAGGGCGAAACCGTCTGCGGATTTTTTGCGGAGCGCAGCCACCGCGTTATATGCTGCGAGCAATGTCGGCTTGAACAGGATATTTTTTCGGATATACGCTGCGCGGCGCTCGACTTCGCGCATGAGCTGAAAATTTCGCCCTATAATGAGGCGGAACACAGCGGAGTTCTGCGTTCGATATGTATTCGTCGCGGACATCACTCGGGCGAGATCGGAGTAACGCTGGTCGTGCGGAGAGCAGTTCCGCAGCTTAAAGCTCTCGCGGCAGCGCTGAGCCAAAAATTCTCGGAAATAAAGAGCATTGTCGCAAACGTAAACAAGGTGGAAACGAACGTTATCTACGGCGACGAGGAAAGGCTGCTTTTCGGTGCACCCGTGATATACGACAGAATGTGCGGGAAGCGGTTCGCGGTTTCCTCGCGGTCGTTTTATCAGGTCAACACGCCTATGGCAGAGATTTTGTATCAAAAAGCAACGGAGCTTGCGCAGCCTGACGGCAAAACGGTTATCGACCTTTACTGCGGCGCGGGAACTATCGGGCTGACTATGGCGGACAGGGCGAAAAGCGTTATCGGCGTGGAAATAGTCGAAAGCGCGGTCGAAAACGCGCGTGAAAATGCACGTCTGAACGGCGCGGATAATGTGCGGTTTTTCTGCGGGGACGCAGGCGAGATTACGCATAAACTTGCCGCCGAGGGCATAAAGGCGGACGTTGTTATCGTCGACCCCGCGCGTAAGGGCTGCGACGAAGAAACTATCGGGAATATTGTGAAGTTTTCACCCGAACGCATTGTAATGGTGTCGTGTAATGCTGTCACGGCGGCGCGTGACTGTCGGGCGCTTACCGAACGCGGGTATGAGCTGAGGACGGTGCAGGGAGTTGATCTGTTCAGCAGGACGAGGCATGTCGAAACGGTATGTCTGCTGCTAAGAAAGGGAGTAATATGAAAAAGATAATATGTGGATTTGCTGCTGTCCTGCTTTGTTTTTGCATGGCGGGATGCAGCAACGAGTTTGCGAAAAATGAATACGATTCCGCAGAGAAAATTTCCGAACAGTCTGACAGGTTTGCAAAAGTAGGTGCGTTGTACAATCAGACGGATAACGGCTGTATATTCACGGCTGAAAAATTCGACGGACGTGAGACTGTGTGGACGGCAGAAGCAGAAGCGGAATACTGCGCTTCCGCCGAAATTTTGATGAAAATATCGCGCGGAACGGCGAAGTTGGTGCTTATTGACGGAAATGGAAATATTACTGTGCTGATCGAGTGCGATTCCGATGAATTAAGCGGTTCGGCTGAATCGGTTCCTTTTTCGGAGGGGAAAAACAGGATGAAAATTGTCGGATATGACTGCGAAAATGTTGAACTTAATGTACAGTTTTTAGGTCAGAACGAGGAAAGTTGATTTTAAATTTGATGTGTTCTGAACAGAAAGGATTTATGCAATGAAAACCGGACTTGTGCTTGAGGGCGGCGCTATGCGCGGAATGTATACGGCGGGAGTACTTGATGTGTTTATGGAGCGCGGGGTGCATTTTGACGGAATAATCGGCGTTTCTGCGGGCGCGGTTTTCGGCGTGAACTATCTTTCGGGGCAGCGCGGCAGAGTTATCCGCTATAACTGCCGATTTAACACCGACAAAAACTATATGGGAGTGGGCTGCCTTTTAAAGACGGGCAATTATTTCAATGCGGAATATGCGTACTATCGCGTTCCCCGCGAGCTTGACCTCTTCGACGATGAAACGTATATGTCGTCGGGAGTTCCGTTTTATGCCGTTGTGACAAATGTTGAAACCGGCGAACCCGAGTATATGCGGGTCGAAAGCGTTCTCGGACAAATGGAAACGCTGCGCGCTTCGGCGTCAATGCCGTTCGCTTCAAAGCCTGTTGAAATAAATGGAAAAAAGTATCTCGACGGCGGGGTTACTGACAGTATTCCTTTTGAGAAATTTGCCGAAATGGGCTATGAAAAACAGGTCGTGGTACTCACGCGCGATATGAGCTATCGCAAAAAGCCGATGAACGGCGCGCTTATTTCACTTTTTTATCGGAAGTATCCCGAATTCCGCCGCCGTCTAAAAAACAGGCATATTGTCTACAATGAAAGCATTCATAAGCTCGCGGAGCTTGAAAAGGCGGGAAGGGCGTTCGTTATCCGACCGTCTGCGCCTATTGAGATAAGTCGCACAGAGCGCGAACCCGAAAAGCTGAAACAGGTTTATGCGCTCGGAAGAGCGGACGCGGAGAGGGAACTTGAACGACTGGGAAAATATCTTGGAGAGCAGTAATATTTTGTGAACAAACCCATGCTGCCAAAAGCGCAGAAATTGAACAGGAGAAACGTATGATTACCGAGAGAAAATGCCCTGCTGCGAAAAAATGCAGCGGCTGTCAGCTATCAAATATGACATATGAGCAGCAGCTTGAATGGAAACAAAAGGACGTTGAAAAGCTGCTTGGAAAATTCGGAAAAGTGAACAAAATAACCCCAATGGAAAACCCGTATAATTACCGCAACAAGGTTCAGGCGGTGTTTCGCAGCGACCGCAGCGGCAGGATCATTTCGGGAGTATATCAGTCCTCACGCAACGGCGTTGTGGGCGTTGACAGCTGTATGCTCAACGATCCGATCGCCGACAAAATAATCCTCGGGATTCGCGAGCTTATGCGCTCATTCAAGCTTATGCCCTACGACGAGGGAACGGGACGGGGGTTTTTGAAGCACGTTCTGGTTCGCGTAGGGAAGAAGAGCGGGGAAGTGCTGGTCACTATCGTCGGCGGGTCGCCGATGTTTCCGAAAAAGAGGGATTTTGTGAACGCACTTGTGAAACGTTTTCCCGAAATAACGACCGTAACATTCTCGGTGAACAAAAACGAGGATATGATGATGCTCGGCGAAAAGAACGAAACGCTTTTCGGCGACGGATACATAACCGATGAGCTTTGCGGAAAGCGTTTCAGAATCTCGCCGCGGTCGTTTTATCAGGTTAATCCGATAATGACCGAAAAAATGTACAGTTACGCGATCAACGCGGCAGCGCTGAACAAAAAAGAAACGCTTCTCGACGCATACAGCGGAATCGGGACTATCGGGATAATCGCTTCCGATTACGCGGGACAGGTTCAGGGAATTGAGTACAACGCCTCGGCGGTGCGCGACGCTGTCCGCAACTGTCAGGAGAATGGGCTTACGCGGAACATTGCGTTCAACAGGGGTGACGCGGGCGAATATCTGCGCGAAAAGGCGAAAATCGGGACGCGGTTTGACGCGGTGATAATGGACCCTGCGCGTGCGGGCGCGGACAGAATGTTTCTTAATGCGCTCGTGAAAATTGCGCCGAAACGTATCGTTTATATTTCATGCAGCCCCGCCGCGCTTGCAAGAGATTTGAAAACACTTGAAAAAAAGTATGCCGTCACGGACATTCAGCCGTTTGATATGTTCCCGCATACGAGGCATGTGGAGACGGTCTGTTTGCTGTCAAGAAAAGATAAATAAAGGCTGAAAAGTGGCGTATTTCCGGGCTTTTTGCGAGGTTAGCATCATCAGAGAAGCCTTGCGGAAAGCTCGGTTTTCTTGTATGGAAACATATCTACTTTTCGGTCTGATTAAAGAAAAAGTGGATGGTCGGAAAATGCGGTAGGGTTTAGGCTGTGGATTAGATGTCATAGGTTGTGGCACTGGGATTGTTGTCAGAGCCGACCGCAGTTTAAGCCTCTCGGTATTAAGAGGCAGACTTGGCAGTGGAATAGATGATATTGAAGGAGGCGTATTTATGTTTAATCCTGGACTAAAAATAGGACAAATTATAAAGAACGCAGATATTGTTGAAATATTCAAATGCGGAAATATGGGAGGTATGCGCCGGTCAAGAACAACGAATACACTTGTTATCGTATCGGATTATACAAAAGGTCTTTATCATGATAAGTGGATTGGAGGAGTTTTACATTATACGGGCATGGGCAAATCAGGCAACCAAGATATTCATTGGGCGCAGAATGCCACATTGGCTGAGTCTGATTATAATGGAGTTGATGTTCATCTGTTTGAAGTTATTGATGCTGGAGAATATATCTACTGCGGAAGAATAGAGCTTGTGAGCAAGCCATACACAGATGTGCAGCCCGGTGAAGATGGTAATGATCGAAAAGTATGGATGTTCCCAATAAGACCTGTACCAGATAATGATGTAAAGAAACCACAAATGTTTGTGTTTAAGGACATGGATGATTACAAAAGTCGTGGTAAGAATGTGGACGTTGAATACGCAAAGATGATGACTGCTACAAAGAAAAAAGGAATAAAGAAGCCTATGTATGTTGCTTCGAGGGTGTCAGAACAGAAAACAAATATGGTAATACCAGCCGATGTTGTAGGAAAACAGGTAAGACATAAGGCGTTTGGTATTGGTGAGATTACAGCCATTGAAGGTACTTCGATAGCTATTCAGTTTGATAAGGTTGGATTAAAGAAGATGGGATTTGAATTCTGCATGGACAAGAAGTTATTGGAGTTCGTATAAGCAGGACAGTATCAAAATGCGCTATGAGGATTCAATTATCTAAATTTGTTACAAATTGTAGGTTTGAATAATAAGTGGGGAAAAAGGTATGGATTATATTGCACATAAGGATGGGGAAAGAACACAGACAGTTAAGGCGCATTTAACCGGGACTGCGCAACTGGCAGGAAGATTTGCAGCTAAGTTTGGAAAAGAAGATTGGGGGTATTGCTGCGGGATGTTGCATGATATCGGAAAATATTCCGACGCATTCCAGAAAAAAATAAAAGAAAATTCTAACCGTAAGGTGGATCATGCGACTGCTGGGGCACAGCTTTGTATGAAACTAGGAGGGTATTATCCATTTTTGAGTTATTGCATTGCAGGACATCATGCTGGGATTCCAGATTATGGAAATTCAGCGATTTCTTCCAGTTTGTGTGGGAGAAGAGAAAAAAAGATTGAGGATTATGAGGCATATAAAGAGGAAATTCAGATTCCGGAACTTCAATCTGCTCCAATTAAAATAGAGCAGGGGAAAAATTTGGATTTTTCCCTGAGCACTTTTATAAGAATGCTCTATTCCTGTCTTGTTGATGCGGATTTTCTGGACACAGAATTTTTTATGAAGAATGGACAAACTGAAAGAATGGCGGGACAGCCGATGGATGTTCTTTTGAAAAAATTAGAAAATTATATTTCGGATTGGCTTTTGAATCAGGATATCGATAGTGTAAATGGCAGAAGAACAGAAATACTGAAGCATTGTCTGGAAGAAGGAAGCAGAAAAAAGGGAATTTTCCGGTTAACAGTACCAACGGGAGGGGGGAAAACAATAGCATCTTTTGCATTTGCGTTAAAACATGCGGTAGCAAACAAGATGGATCGTGTGATTTATGTTATTCCGTATACCAGTATCATAGAGCAGAATGCACAGGTTTTTCGTGAGATTGTTGGCTTCGATAATGTGCTGGAAAATCATTGCAATGTAGATTATGACGGATCGGAAGAGTTTCGTCCAATGCAGCTTGCAAGTGAAAACTGGGACAAACCGATTGTGGTAACGACAAATGTGCAATTTTTTGAATCATTATTTTCGAATAAATCATCAAAATGCAGAAAAATTCATAATATTGCAAATAGTGTTATTGTTTTTGATGAAGCACAGATGCTTCCGATAGACTATTTAAAGCCTTGTCTGTCGATGATACAGGAATTGACAGAAAGTTATGGGGTAAGTGCTATGTTATGCACAGCAACTCAGCCATCGCTAGATCAATTTTTTCCACATGTAGAAGAGATCGTAGAATTGTGTCCGAGGATGGAGGAACAATTTCGATTTTTTGAACGTGTGACATATCAGAATATTGGTTCTGTTTCGAAAGGGTACCTTACAGAAAGACTTGCAGAAGAACGGAGTGTTTTATGTATTGTGAATACAAAGAAAGATGCGCAGGAGCTTTATCATATGCTTGAGGGAGAAGGGGTATACCATTTATCAACGAGTATGTATCCGAAACACAGAAAACGGGTTCTTGTGTGTGTTCGTGAACGGTTATCGAAGAATGAGAAATGTATTCTGATATCGACAAGTCTTGTAGAGGCAGGTGTTGATCTGGATTTTGCATGTGTATACCGGCAGACTGCGGGAATTGATTCTATGATACAGGCAGCAGGAAGATGCAACCGTGAAGGAAAAAGAAGTGCAGAAGAAAGCAGGGTTTTTGTTTTTGATCTGGAAGGAGAGCCGGCGGTACGGAATCAAAGGCAGCAGATTGATGTTGCAAAATCTGTATTACATGACTATGGGAATCTGGCAGATCTGGCATGCATTACAAATTATTTTGTGCGTTTATATAAGGCACGGGGAGATAGTCTGGATAAGAAACATATTATGGAGGAGTTTAAAAACAAGGATTATCATTTTGCGAAGGTTGGACGTGAATTTCAATTGATTGAAGAGAATACGAAAACAATTTTTATTGGAAAAGAACAAGAGGCAGAGGAACTGCTGGAGGAGATTAAAATAAAAGGAATATCAAAAGAAAGAATGCGAAAAGCCGGACAATACTGCATTCAGGTGTATGATAATTTCTTTGAAAAATTATATGGAGCCGGAATGGTGCAGCCGGTTACAGAGGACATGCAGGACTTTTTTGAATTGGTATTTCCAGAGCAGTATTCGGAAAGCTGCGGGATTGATTTTTCGATTGATGATGGAATTGCGTTATACTGGTAACAATAAAATAGCAGCGGTGTGAAGAGATAATTCACATCGCTACTTTTTTACTATTAAAAATATTATTATTTCAATCCACTGGATTTCCAGACTAGAATTAGTATAAATGAATTATAAAAATTCTGCAACAAATGCTTAATAATAATACTTAATTCAATAATATTTTAAATAGAAAAATATAAAGCTTGATTTATGACATATAGTGTAGTATAGTCGGTTTAGAGAAGAAAAAGTAAAAAGTACGATTGAATAAGGAGAGGGCAGATGATCTTATACCATGGCAGTAAACAAATCGTAGAATATCCTGAAATTCGAAAGGCACAGTATAACAAAGATTTTTATTTTGGATTTTATTGTACCAGACTGCCAGAACAGGCAAAACGCTGGGCAAGCCGTTATGGGGGAAAGGGGTATTTAAATCAATACGAATATACGCCGAATGAGGAATTAAACTATTTGTATTTTGCAGAGATGACGGAAGAATGGCTGGATTTTATCGTTCAGTGTCGAAATGGAGTACCTCATCATTATGATATCGTTGAAGGACCAATGGCAGATGATACGATTTACAATTATATACAGAATTTTATCGACGGTAAAATATCCAGAGCTGCATTTTGGGAACTGGCAAAATTCAATCATCCAACGCATCAGATCAGTTTTCATACGTTATCCGCATTGGATACATTAGAATATGTGGGAAGTGAGGTTATATATGGGAACAAAAAATAATAATGCATTGTTTTATACTTGCAGTCTGATGGAATATATTGGGCGTGAACAGAAAAGAATTAGACAGGAGGTAGCAGATTGTCTGGGAGAAAATGCAATTCAAAGGATCTATGACTATGCAGATGTATTTCATTGTGAACCAATTGAAAAGGTTGCAAACGAGTTTATAGAGGAATTTCATATACAGGCAGGAACTTTTGATAATGTTGAGGCTTGTAGGTATCGGATACCGGATTACTGGGATATTGGAGAAGTATATGAAAGATTGATTGAGGACTGTTATGAAGACGGGGAGATTGTAAGAGGAATATGGGAAGTATATCATTCATGGATGGATAAACAGATTTCTGATTATAATACAGATTTTTATTATCAGCCGCGGGATTATATCGCTGCATGTTACAAAAAAGGAGAGGTATTATAAAATGGCAATGGGTATAAAGGTTCAGGTATGGGGAGATTATGCATTGTTTTCCCGTCCGGAGATGAAGGTGGAACGATGTTCCTATGACGTTATAACTCCGTCCGCTGCACGAGGAATTTTGGAAGCAATATACTGGCATCCGGGATTACGGTGGGTAATTGATAAAATTTATGTTAAAAATCCAATCCGGTTTACCAGTGTACGGAGAAATGAGGTAAAGAGTAAAGTTTCCGCAAGCAATGTTTTACAGGTATATAATGGGGCAGACAAACCACTTTATATTAACACAAAAGAAGAGATTGTACAAAGAGCTTCGCTGCTGCTTTGTAATGTAAATTATGTAATTGAAGCACATTTTGAAATGACAGACCGGGCGAATGCATCGGATAATCCCGGAAAATTTAAGGATATTATGATGCGTCGGCTGAAGCGGGGCGAATGTTATCATATGCCTTATTTTGGATGCAGGGAATTTCCGGCACATTTTTGTTTGTGCGAGGAAGAAGAAATCCATACGGTATATGATGAAGTGCCAGAAAAAGATCTGGGATTTATGTTATATGACATGGATTACAGTGATAGAAATAATATACAGCCGATGTTTTTCCGGGCGGTTATGAAAAGAGGCGTCTTGGATTTGAGAGATTGTGAGGTGGTTCGATGATTTTACAGGCATTGGTCCAGCACTATGAAAATCTTGTCCGGGAGGAACAGGTATCAAAACCTGGCTGGTGTCAGGCAAAAGTTTCCTATGAAATCGATCTGAATGAAGATGGAACCATAAAAGCAATTATACCCTTAAAACGGGAAGTGGAACGTGGTAAGAAAAAACTATGGATCCCAGTTGAATTGCGTGTACCGGAGATGGTAACAAGATCCTCAGGGGTGTCGGCCAATTTTTTGTGTGACAACGCAAAATATTTTCTTGGAATTGATTCAGAAGGAACAAATCAAAGAGTCACTGAGTGTTTTCAGGCGGCAAAAGAGCGGCATTTGTCAATTTTGCAGAATACTGATGGCGTCATGGCAAAAGTTGTTTGTAATTTTTTTAAAAACTGGAATCCAGAATCTGCGAAAGAAAATGAGGCGGTAAAAGAGCATTGGGAAGAATTGAATGAGGGTGGAAATCTGATTTTTGGAATGCGTGAAATATATGCACAGGAGGATGAACGAATCCAAAAAGCATGGGAAAATCAGCAAGAGAAGAAACAGGAAGGAAAGAAGGGAGTCTGCCTGGTAACTGGGAAAAAGACAGAGATTGCGCGTATTCACAGAGGAATTAAAGGAGTTCCGGGAGCACAGTCGAGCGGAGCGGCATTAGTATCTTTCAATGCACAGGCGTTTGAGTCTTATGGGAAGGAACAAAGTTATAATGCGCCGGTTGGAAAATATGCAGAATTTGCATATACAACGGCATTAAATTATCTTTTAAGTCAAAAAGAATATACGCTTCAGCTTGGGGATTCCATGGTCGTTTTCTGGGCAGAGTCGGCAAAACAGGATTATCAGAAAATGTTTTTCCTGTCAATCGATCCACAGCCGGATAATCAGGAAGAGTTGAAAAAAATTTTTGGAAATTTAAAGGAACAGATATGGGTGGATACGGAAGATGTGAAAATCGATCCAAAACAGAAATTTTACATTCTTAGTCTGGCACCTAATGCGGCAAGGCTGTCAGTTCGTTTTTTCTATGAAAACACATTTGGAAATATAATGGAAAATATGCAAAAGCATTATAAGCGTATGGAGATTGTAAAACCTTCATGGGAAAACCGAAGTTATCTTGGAATTCGAAAAATGCTGTTAGAAACAGTAAATCTAAATTCTAAAGATAAAACTCCGATTTCCAATATGGCAGCAATGGTTTTAAGAGCCATCTTAGCAGATGATTCATATCCTGCAAGTCTTTATACCGATACACTGATCCGGATTCGCGCAGAGCAAGGCAATGTTACTTATGGACGAGCAGCGATATTGAAAGCATTTTTGATACAAAATTATAAATGGAGAGAGGGAGAAGATTACATGGGATTGAATGAAGAATGTAAGGAACCAGCATATGTACTGGGACGTCTGTTTGCAGTATTAGAATCTATTCAAAAGGATGCTAATCCGGGAATCAATGCAACAATCCGTGACCGGTATTTTAATTCTGCATGTGCGACACCGGCATCTGTTTTTCCAGTTTTGATTAAATTGAAAAACAGTCATATCAAGAAACTGGAAAGAGAGTCGGCTGGAACGAAAATATATTATGAAAAATTATTGACTGAGCTTATGGGGTGGATTGGAATGGAAGAAGGAACCGGAGGATTTCCCAAAAGGCTCTCGTTGGAGGAACAGGGAAAATTTATGTTAGGTTATTATCATCAGACACAGAAAAAATATGAAAAAAGGGAGGAAAAATAAATGGGAGAAGTAATAAAAAACAGATATGAATTTGTCGTATTATTTGATGTGGAAAATGGAAATCCAAATGGAGATCCGGATGCAGGGAATATGCCAAGAATTGATCCGGAAAGTGGGTTAGGATTGGTTACAGATGTCTGTTTAAAGCGTAAAATCCGCAATTACGTAGAAACAGTGAAAGAGGATGAAAAAGGATATCAGATTTACATTAAGGAAGATGTTCCTTTAAACAGAAGTGACCGCAAAGCCTGTGAAAGTCTTGGAATAGAGGAATCAGATGATAAAAAGGTAACGGAGACTTTGAAAAAATTAAAGAAATCAGATCCAGATGCGGATATCAAGTTAAGAGATTATATGTGTGATAATTTTTATGACATCCGTACCTTTGGGGCAGTTATGACGACGTTTGTAAAAGCTTCCATGAATTGTGGTCAGGTAAGAGGACCGGTTCAGATTGGATTTGCGAGAAGTATTGATCCAATTATCAGTCAGGAAGTAACCATAACAAGAGTTGCGATCACAACGGAAAAAGATGCTGAGAATAAGAGCACAGAAATGGGAAGGAAAAGCATAGTACCATATGGACTATATCGTGCGGAAGGGTATGTTTCAGCCAATCTTGCAAGAAAGGTTACCGGTTTTTCCGAAGAGGATCTGGATCTTCTTTGGGAAGCAATCATTAATATGTTTGAAAATGACCATTCAGCGGCAAGAGGAAAAATGGCAGTCCGTGAACTGATTGTTTTTAAACATAGCAAAGAATTAGGGGATTGTCCGGCATATAAGTTATTTGATGCAGTGGAAGTAAAAAAGAAAGAAGAGGTCGAAAATCCAAGAAAATATCAGGATTATATTGTTCAGGTTCACGAAGAAGTGGTTCCGGATTCAGTTGAAGTGAAAAGGATGATTTGATGGAATATACAGAAGAAGAGTATTTAATGATATCGGGGATACAGCATTTTAAATTTTGCAGAAGACAATGGGCATTGATTCATGTAGAACAGCAGTGGGAAGAAAATGTTCATACAGTAGTCGGGGAATTGATGCATAAAAAAGCACATGATCCGTATTTGACAGAAAAACGGAAAGATACCATTATTGTGCGAGCACTTCCAGTTTCGTCCAGAGAATTAGGGGTAAGCGGAGAATGTGACATTGTTGAATTTCAGAAATGCGAAGATGGAGTTTCGCTTTTTGGACATCGGGGATGTTATTCGATTTATCCGGTTGAATATAAAAAAGGAAAGCCAAAGATAACAGAAGAAGACAAGCTGCAACTTGTGGCTCAGGCGATGTGCTTGGAAGAGATGTTTTCTACAAAAGTATTAAAGGGTGCTATTTTTTATGGTGAAACAAGGAGAAGAGAAGAAGTTGAAATTTCCGAGGAATTACGAGCAGAAGTAAGAAAAATGTTTCAGGAAATGCATCAGTATTATAAGCGGAGTTATACCCCGAAAGTAAAAAGAAGCAAAGCCTGTACATCATGTTCATTAAAGGATATCTGTTTACCAAAACTGGAAAAAACTGAATCGGTTCAAACTTATATGATGCGAATGTTGGGGGAGGGGACAGAATGAAAAAACTGTTAAATACATTGTATGTGACATCGGAAAACAGCTATCTTGGACTTGATGGGGAAAATATTGTTGTTTATGATGAACAAAAAGAGATTGGAAGAGTTCCTCTGCATAATCTGGAAGGAATTGTTTCCTTTGGATATCGTGGAACAAGTCCAGCACTTATGGGCGCTTGCATGGAGCGTAATATTTCACTTTGTTATTTAACACCGCAGGGAAAATTTTTGGCACGGGTTGTTGGAAAGACAAAGGGGAATGTCGTATTACGGGAACAACAGTACATGAGCGCAAAAGACGAAAAGATCAGTCTGGAAATTGCAAAAAATTGTATTATAGGAAAAGTATATAATGCAAGGTGGGTGTTAGAAAGGGCGATTCGGGATCACAGCATGCAAATAGAAAAAGATCGGGTGAAGAATGCGTCTATGCAATTAAAAACATCGATTGAAATGATCCGAAATGCCCAATCAAAAGAACAACTAAGGGGGCACGAAGGGGAAGCAGCAAGTATTTATTTTGGAGTTTTCAATGAACTTATTTTGCAGCAGAAAAAGGATTTTTCATTTGAAGGAAGAAATAAGAGACCGCCATTGGATAATGTAAATGCCATGTTATCTTTTGTATATACGTTGTTGAATCATCAAATTGCATCAGCTTTAGAAACAGTAGGTTTAGATCCATACGTTGGGTATCTGC
>CAKRLN010000040.1 GCA_934359535.1 uncultured Lachnospiraceae bacterium | reverse complement strand
GCCTTCATTTTATCGGCAACTTCTTCCGGAAGGGCTGTATCCCTGCCGCCGACTTCATTCGGAAGTTTCTTATAATCACCAACAGCAAACCAATCTTTTCTGGAATCACTGGTCCCATTCTTCAGAATCAAATGTAACTCTTTGATGAACTTTTCTGTCAGCGCTGCCCGTGCATGATCAATAATCATATCAATACACCGAAAATGATTTGCTGTTTCAATCACATCATCCACATTCAGCACTTCTTTTTCTACACCTATGGTATTGGTTTCAAAGATGTATCTGGTCTGGTCATGTGTCAGGCGGCTACCTTCGATATGATTGGAGTTGTATGTTAAATCAATCTGTGTCTTATGGTAAATTCCACCTGAATACTTTTCTATTTTCTGCTCCTGCAAAATATCCAGCAATGTAATCGACCGCTCTTTTTTCTTATTAGAACGTTCGGGTTTTTCCGCATTTTCAGGAATTCTCCACGTCTTGCCTATAAGAAAAGCACCATCCACTCGTCCATGAGCACAATAATTTCTAACACTTCGCTCTGATATATTCCATTTTTTTGCTATTTCAGTAACTGAAAGATGTTTCATCTGCTATCCTCCGTCATAAATCAAAAACGTACTAATCTATTACTTAGTATATCATATTATCGGCAAAAATACTATTATTTTTAGCCGATACGTTATTCTTTTTAGCCGATACACAACGCCTTTTTCCTTCAATCAAAAAAGACGTAAGTTTTCCCTACGTCTTGATTACCGATTCGATCTTCCAAAGGTGTAAATTATTTGTTTCTATCTAGAAAATCCCATTAAATCACAATGTCATTAAATCAAGGCTTTCACAGCATACATTAAATATTTCCGTGACAAGTAGAAGCAACTTATAATACAACAACGTTCTGTTATTTTTGTTTTCTTCTTCCATTCGATACTAGAAATGCATTATCAGCACACTCTTTAAGCAGAAAAAGTCTCATGGTCATGAGCGAAAATGAAAGCAAAATTTATTAGATGATACAACATACTATGCCTTTAAAAATCCAGCTATATATTCAAATTTGAACCTAATCACCAGTTATTTTTATTATAATACTTGCAAAAAAGAAGCGCTCATACAGGCGCTTCTTCTTACCACATTAGGACTTCGATCAAAAAGTTAGTGGTCCACAAAGTGGGACATTTTTCAAAAACTTATATGAATTTATATAGAGTTTTATCCAAGTCAAAAATCCGCTAAATGCTCTAGCTATCAGCATTTAACGGCATTTAACAACTTACATGGACATTTATGAAATCGGTCTCGTAATAACGATACCTAATTTCATTTTATCTTAATCTCCTTTTAAGTACTTTCACAGTAATATATAGTGTACCACATCTATTTAATCTTTTCCACATCATCCTTATTCGTTTCTGAAATAATGTAGTGCGGTCTGTGCTTACTCTCTGTATAATTTTTTGCAATATACTGTCCCATAACGCCCATGCAGAACAGCTGTATCCCGCCGATAAAAATAATCACGCACATCGTTGATGCCCAGCCCGCAACCGGATCTCCCCATACAACTCTTCTTATAATAATGAAAATCAGAAAAAGAAATGCCACAACCGTCATAAACATGCCAAACCACGAAGCAAGGGAAAGCGGCACCTCTGAAAAATTGATAATTCCATCAATCGCATAGCCAAACAACTGAAAAAAGCTCCACTTCGTCTTCCCTGCTGCACGTTCCACATTCTCATAGGGAAGCCAGTACGTCCGAAAACCGATCCATCCGTAAATTCCCTTGGAAAAACGATTATTCTCCCCCATCGCCACAACCGCATCCACCATCTCCCGCGTCATTAAGCGAAAATCCCTCGCACCATCGACAATATCCGCATCGGAAATCCGGTTGATCAGCCGGTAAAACCTTCGCGCAAACCAGGAACGGATACGCGGCTCACTCTTCCGGTTCACCCGTCTTGTTGCAACACTGTCATATTCTCCGTTCTCCAGAATCGCAAGCATTTTAGGCAGAAGCTCCGGTGGATCCTGAAGATCTGCGTCCATAACCGCTGCATAATCGCCATCCACATTGCAAAATCCCGCATACATCGCTGCCTCTTTTCCAAAATTTCTGGAAAAAGACAGATACTTCACCCGATCATCGGTTTTTGCAAGCTCCTTTACCACGGAAAGCGTCCGGTCCGTCGATCCATCATTTATAAATAGCAGCTCATATGTGATATTTAGTTCCTTTAAAACCTTTGTTGTCTCCCGGTAAAAAACTGGAAGCACTTCCTGCTCATTGTAGCATGGAATAATTAAAGATAGCTTTTTCATGTCAGAAGTGTTCTCCTACTTGGCATAACACATGCCCCCTTTTACAGTTTTACAGGATAATTGTTCCACTATTATATGTATAAATACGCAAAAAATCAATCATAAATTTTTACAATTGATTTTTTGATTCGTCGCTATTCTACTTATCTGGACTTTATGCTTTAACACGGCATCCAGACATTCTTCCTCGCTGTCAAATGGTCTTGCGCGAAGAACCGACTTAAACATTTCCTTCGGACATGCTGTGTGTTTGATAACAACACCCTCCGATGCCAGATTGCCGCGCAGGATAGCGATGCTTCCATCGGTACCGATTGCCTTGTCGTATGGACGGATAATATCTTGCATTTCTGTGCAGCCAGTCAAACGTATCTCCTGTGATTTCAATGCCGAATATAAGCCGCATCGGATCTGCTGCAAATGTTGTTTGTTTCATTTTTCCCCCCTAAATTGTCTGATGATTTTTTATTCAGAATACATCTGATGTATTTCCTCGTTTATATCATAAATTATTTGATATTCATTCATTTTTCTCAAATGCATCCGATGTCTTTGTAATATATTTATTTTACTATAAATGCAATACCGAAATATTTGCTAAAATTTTACGGTATTTTTTGTAAATTAATACTTTGACATTCGGTTCAAAAAGCATTATTCTTAGATTGTATCTATTTATATATCTACAAAATAGGGAATCATATGACGAATTTAAAAGAAAAAAGTCTCTCACAAAAAATTGCAGACGACATTATTACATTTATATTAGAAGAAAATTTACACCCTGGAGATAAACTGCCAAATGAGGCCATTTTGTGTGAACGCTTAAATGTAGGAAGAGGCTCTCTCCGCGAAGCCATGAGAGCACTGGCTTCACGTAATATTGTCACCATCCGGCAGGGATCCGGCACCTATGTTGCTTCCTCTACAGGTATTGCCGACGATCCGCTCGGACTTAGTTTTATAAAGAATAAGAAAAAGCTGATCCATGACCTCATGGAAATCCGCTTTCTGCTGGAACCTTCCATTGCAGCCCTTGCCGCCATGCATGCAGAAGATAAAGAAATCCAGAAAATCTATACTTTATGTGATGAAGTCGAAGAGCTGTTAAACGCCAATAAGGATCCCTCTGCCAAAGATATTGAACTACATACAGCCATTGCACTGAGCAGCAAAAATATTGTTGTTCCACGGCTGGTTCCCGTTATTTTCCACTCGATTCCACTTCTCATAGAAAATACCGGCAACATCATTCGTAACGAAACGATTGCGTCTCACCGGGAGATTGCAGACGCGATTGCAGCCCATGATGCAGTTCGCGCCCACGATGCAATGTATCTGCATCTGGTCTACAGCCGGAAGCGTATCCAGCCAAACGATTAATAAAATCCCGTAGCCCCATGTATCATAGCACAAAATCCCTGTTGTTTTTTGCTCTGGTACATGGCTTCATCTGCTCTGCAGTAAAGGCTATCATAGCTGATATCCCCTACCCCATCATAAAAACAGGCACCAATACTGAGCATGATCTTTCTCTCCCCCAGTTCCTTAATTCCAATTTGCTCGATATTTGCAAAGATTCTTTTGAATATTTCTCCTGCGCTCCGCTGTTCAACCACATTTGGAAAAAACATTGCAAATTCATCCCCGCCAAGGCGCATAACGATATCATCTTTCCTACAGATATTCTTCAGCGTGTGAGCGGTTGCAATAATTACCTCATCCCCCACAGCATGTCCATAGGTATCATTAATGGACTTAAATTTATCACAGTCAATAATGCACATCATGCCCTTTACTTTTTCACGCAATGCCTGTTCCATGAGCATTTCCCCATGTCCCCGGTTCCAAATACCTGTCATAAAGTCTGTCTGTGCCATATTCAGGAGACTGTTTTCCCGCTCTTTTTGTTCATCAATGCTCTCTATACAATAGATTACATGGAGCAGCCTGCCATTACTGTCATAATCGACCGGTATAATTCTCCCCCTGCACCAGCCAAATGTCTTACCATAGAATTCGCTTACAATTGACGTTCTTCCACCAACTCTTTCTTCAATGGTATCCAGATCCACAAATAAGAGTTCCTTCTGTAAATATTCCTCCGCGCAATAACTGCTGAGGGTATTTTTTATATATGTGTCAAAACAGTCCTCGGTGCAATTTTCTAATACAGTATCCATCTTTTTGATCACATTGAATTTACGGGTCTGGATATTGATATAATGAATGGAAATGTAAATCTGTGCAAAAGCAGAATAACCGCTAAATCGCGCCATACGCTTTGATTCTATGTCCTTGTTGCGTATTTTAAGTAAAGATACAATCAAGGCAGCAATCATGTCAAGGAACACCGTAAGTCCCCGAAAGTCACTTTCCGGTGGATTATCCACCCCGAAAAATCCTCTAATTTCACAGTCTGATCCAAACGACGAAACAACCAGCCGGTTTATATTTTGTCCGCTGAGCAGCTTATATGAATCCGGGTGGTCTTCTTTGATTTCCTCCATATCATGTATAATGATACTTTCCCCTTTTTCAAAGCAGTCATACCACCATTTTATGACATCCATTGAAAGTTCCTGTAATTGATCGATCTCCGGTCTTACCCCATCCGCACACCACTCATATGTATTGTTTGTAATGTTTTCGTCCTGACTGTCCTCAAATATGTATATTCTGTCAGCACCTATTTCTTTTCCTAAAAAACGGATGAACGCATTGATCTGTTCATCCGGTGTTCCGTTCTCAAGCGAAGCTCTGATCGCCTTATTAATCGTCAGCTCATATTTAATAATTGTTTCCATACAACGACTTCCTTAAATATCCGATAATTATTTTCTATCTTTATTTACAAACTGTTCATAAAACTCTTTTTTGCCGCATGGCTTTCCAAACAGATACCCCTGTAGATAATCAACATGCATTTCTTTCATACGGAGATCCCATGCTTCTTTTTCAATCCCCTCAATACAGATTTTTACATTGATACTATGAACCATTTCTATAATTTTCTTAAACAGTTCATAGTCTCTTTCATTGCACATTGCTTTTGCTGTAAAATCTTTATCAATCTTCACATAATCCGGATTCATGTCATTGATACAATGAAGATTGGAATAGCCGGATCCAAAATCATCAATTACAAACTGTATCTTGTTTTCTTCAAGTTTTTTACGGAACCTGCAAAAGTATGGAGTCATATCCATAAAACCGCTTTCTGTCATTTCAATACAGATGGATTCTGGCTGCAGATGGTTGGCTTCTATTGCAGAAATGATTTTGTTTGCCATTCTCCCCCTCAGAATCTGGATATAAGACACATTGACATTTACCTTGAAATTCGGAATATATTCCTGCATTTCCCGGCACATTTTTGCCGCCTCGTCCAACACAAACTTTCCGGCTGGAATAATAAGCCCGCTCTCTTCCAGAAGCGGTATAAATTCCATCGGAGAAATTGGTTCCGCCTCCCCACCTTCGGCTTGCATGGAAAACCTCATAAGTGCTTCTGCACCAATTATATTTCCAGAACGGCAGTCTATAACCGGCTGATAATATACCGCAAACCCTTCAAACTGATTTGCCGTTGCACTGCGAAGGGCACTCAAAATGGTATCCTTCCGCAAAAACAGCTTATAATCCTCCTGGTCAAAAAAATAAATACTGCTCCTGCCGATGCTCTTTGCCTGTTTTAAAGAAAAATCAGACTTTTTCCGGCACTCTTCCGCCCCTTCCCTGAGCGTGGATATATCCGTAACACCAACTGAAACCGAGAAGATCGCTTTGTATTTTTCTGCAACAATAAAATCATCAATTCCAACCTGCATAAAAAAGCCTGGAGAAGACTTCTGTACATGGGAATAAAGATAATCCCCCATCTCCCTTTCGCTCAACAGACCACTGATATTGTCTGCTCTCTGCCTTTTCCCCGTTTCGTTCAGGCAGCCGAGCAGATAACGTGGCCTGCCGTCTTCATCATCAATCACTTTTCCACGGCAGTTAATCCATACCGGTATTCCTTTTTTATTCAGCAGCCGGTAGAGGAGATTGTGATTTTTTTCCGTCCCTTCAAATATATTGTGTAGATGATGGCTAAGCAATTCGTAGTCCTTCTCATACACCGCGTTTCGGATATTTTATACCGCATCCTCCACGTATTCGTCCGGCAGCATAAACCGTTCGGCTGCTGATTGTGAAGTTCTCAAAGTATTCTTTTGCAGATCCATAATATAAAGATAGTCGTCCATGCAAGGGGCAATTACATCAATCAGATCCCCGAAATCCATCTCATTAAATACTTTATATACATCCATGACCATATTCTAAAGAACCGCCCTTTTGTATTATTTTTGTATTATTATTCTTCGAAGTCTGCAATTTTAAATTTCCGGATCATTTCAAGCAGATTTTCAGCCTCACTGCTCATCTGCTGGCTGGCTGCTGCACACTGCTGGGAGGTTGCAGAATTCGTCTGTACAACATCGTTAATCTGATCAATGCCTTCATTGATCTGCTGAATCTCGGAAGCCTGTGTTTCTAGTGTATCTGCAATATGTGTCACTTCTTTTGTAATCACTTTGGAGCTTTCTGCCACTTCTTCCAGCTGTGTCGCAGTCTGTTCTGCAATGACCATACCATTTTCAACTGCTTTTACGGATGTTTCAATCAATGCGGCAGATTCCTTCGCTGCCTGCGCACTCTGATCTGCCAGTATATTTACCTGATTTGCCACAACAGCAAATCCCTTTCCTGCCTCTCCTGCCCGTGCTGCCTCAATGGATGCATTTAATGCAAGCAGGTTGGTCTGGGATGCAATTTCATTAATCGTTGCTATGATCTTGTCAATCTCCTGAGAGGCTTTATTAATCTCATGCATGGATGTAACCATCTCCTGCATCTTTCCATTGCTCTCCCAGATGGCCTCTCCAAGTTTGTCCACTCTTCCACTAATCTCCTTAGCAGTATCTGAATTCGTTTCTACCTGTTCGGATACCCCTGCAACAGTTGCCGTCAGTTCTTCCACAACGGCCGCCTGATTGGTCGCGCCCTCTGCAAGATCATTCGAACTTGATGCCACCTGTTCTGCTGCACCAGAAACCTCGTTTGATACATTCTGGATGCCTTTAATCGTTGCTGCTATACTTTTCTCAAATCCTATAAAAGAGTGTAAAATGCCGATAAAATCACCTTTCCACTCTACTTCCGGCTGTACATCAAAATGTCCCTCCGCAAAAAGCTTCATCGCACGGTCGATATCATCTACATAAGATCCCAGGATACGGATCGACTTGCGCATGCTGTGTGCCAGTCTTCCAATCTCATCCTCAGAACGGTATTCCAGTGTGCTATGCAGGTTACCTTCTGTTAAATCCTTTGCCACATCCTCGATTGCATGTAACGGTTCCAGAATTGTTCCAAGTACAATTTTTCCTATTCGACTAGCCAGCTTCCAAGCACATAACAGACAGATAATGATAACTGCAAGCCCTACTGCTGCACATATTTCTGTACCGACAACTGCCTGCTGGCTTTCCTTGTCTGTCAGTTCCCCCATCTGTTTTGCAATTTCAACCGCTTTATTTAATGCCGGCGTACACTCATTGAGAATTGCATCCACTGCCTGGTCTTTCTTTCCGTTTTTAATTTCTTCCATAATGGAATAACCAGAATTTCCCCATTCAGAAACAGCCTCGGAATATTCCTGATAAAGTTCATCTGAAACGACTCCTGATTTTTCTATGATCTCTAGCTTTTCATCAACCTCTTTCAGTAACGTTTTCACACCCTGTTCATAACCATCGTAAGATGATGTATCTGGATTCAACGCCATTTCCCTGATATTTCTCGCTGCCGCACTGACATTAATCCGGCAGACCTTCACTGCCTGGTCTGCAGCATTTACTTTATTTACATAATGCATCATATTAGAAAATAACACACCTATGACCACAATCGAAAGCAATCCTGAAATCAGCATCATACTAATGACAATTCTATAGCCATAATTTATCCTTTCCCTCAAGTGCATTTTTTCGAGCTTTTTTTTCATAGTACTTTTTGAAGACATAGACTTTACTTCCTCCTTGTTAATTTCGTCTGTCTACTGGTGTTATTTGGTAAATCATCAGATGATTTCAATATAATACTTTTGTCACAGAAAAACAATATGCTATATTTGCCAATTATTTTCTTAAATCCGCTTAGTTTTTATATTTAACGCTTAGTTTTTTCGTACTTTTTCGTATTTCTTCATAAATTCATATGATGTATTTTGGGATTTTAGCCTGTTGCTCCTTCGAAAAAGAGCGCATGGAATATAATGGTCTCCAATCTCTACTGTTGTATTAAAATCATTGCTTGATGATTTTGGCATATTTAAAGTAGGGATCGAAGAGAAGTTGGATATGAATCCTGAAGGATTATTAGCAAAATCCCACAATTTCTTAGTCATCTCATTATTGAATACAGTTTCACCGCCTGAGAAATCAACAAGCTTTCCTTATATTGAAAAAATAATTGAGGTCATTTTTGCCTTATTCCTTGTATATATTCCATTCTACAACACACACCAGATAAATTCATTCCAAAATCCCTTATGCGTTGGTTTGAGAAATACACCAACAAACGACTTGCACAACTGATAAGTGATGTGATCCGCAAACACTGGCAGACAATAGAATTAGAAAAGGCTGTTGATAATGTCCACCAGAGACAGCAGCCATAAAAATAAGAGGTCTTTCTTCTATATAATATAGTAGATTTACCTCTTTTTGTGAACATCCGTTCCCTTTATGTTATACCGTTATTGTGTAATTGAAATGAAAGTATGATGTGATTTCCGAGTTATGCCCTCTAGTATTACGAAAGAGGGATGATGCCAATGAACACAATGGAAGTTCTTACACTTTTATTAGTTGTTTTTGCGGCTCTATCTTACATAGATAACCATAACAACAAAAAAAATAGCATCCCACCGTCCAAAGTGAATGCTATTTCATAGTTGCAACTGAGGGCAATCGGATAACACATCCGATAACCTTTCTAAGTAGATTATACACTAGGGCATTTGAGAAATCAAGTGCCCTTTTTAGTTGTCCTGTGATTAAAAATAGTATTTACGGCACAGAAATCCCATGATCTCTGTGCCGTAATCGTAACAATTCAGTTCACTCGCGCATCTATAAAAAACTCGTAAAAAAGCGAAAGGAAAAAATCAAACTAATCCTATGCGCTTTGTGAAAAAGACTGCCGTAACAAACGATGACGAGATTGCCGAAATCACAAAGATCAACAAGCAACGCTGGGAAATTGAAGAGAATTTCAGGATCATTGAAAAACAGAATTCGACGCAAGATCTGTTTATGTCAGAAGAGATGACCAGATCAAGTCGCATTTCATGACCTGCTATCAGCCTTCTTCTCTACCGCCTGCTAGAGAAAAAACCGGAAGTAATTATACAACAGAGCAGATCATCGAATCTTTACGCTCTATGAAAATGACACTGTTAAATACCTCTAACGGCTATGCTCCGTCCTACACTCGGACCGAAATAACAGATTCCAAATTTGTACATTTTTTTCTTCCAAAGCTGTCTGGTGTTTCCTTATTTGCGGTATGCGTCCATCTCCTCTGGAACCTCCGGCTGGTACATGATCCACATACATGCTGCATTCACAGAATCAATTGCCATAACAAGAGCCAGCGCATTGAACATAGTTACAATGTTCATTTTACCTTTTAATTTCTTCATAAAGTTTTTCATATCAGAATACCTCCTAAAATTAATCATCATTATTGTACCGCGTAAGTTCCAGAAAACAATCCCCCGGCACACACAGATACGAAATTGACACGTAAATATCGCAAATTGACATAATAACGTTGATTATTCCACAACTTTTCCATCCTTAGACAATGTCAGAATACTGATAAACGTATCCCCGTCCTCCTCCTGAAAAAGGATTCCGCCATATTTTGAAGCGATCTCTCTTACATTTGAAATTCCGAAGCCATGAAACCGTTTGTCCTGCGCCTTTGTCGTTAATAAGCGGTTTCCACTATGGCAAAGCTTATTCCCATAGGTATTTTGCAGATCTAAAACAATAAAATTGCCCTCCGACTCAAAGATCTTTAACAGAATTTCACGGTTGTCTTTGCAAAGCGATGCCGCTTCGATTGCATTATCCACAAGATTTCCAACCATCACGATCAGGTCTGCACTCCGGATCTGTTCAAGCGAACACGTTTTTTCCACCATAATATCAAACCGGATCTCTTTCTTCCTTGCAAACTCCGCCTTCTCACAAAGCAACGCATTTAAAATCGTATTGTCGGTATAAAGCTTATTGGAGATGCTGTCCACCTGCACCTCCATCTCCTTTAAGATTTCAAGGATCTCACTGCTTTTATTTTTTCTGGCAAGTACTGCAACCGTTTCCAGATACTGTTTCAAATCATGTACATACTTCCTCTGCTCCATACTAATCTCATCAAGGCGCTTATAGTGCACCCTGTTCAAATCATTTTGAAGCAGGACAAGCTCTACCTCACTGTTTCGGTTCATCACATACGTCAGCTTTTCTATAATATAGAAGACAAGCACATTGGAAAACAAAAGGAGCAGACTCCCGACCGTGAGAAGCCATTTTTCGGAGTCAATCTGGATATCTGCATAAAAAAGCCCTGCATACACCAATAATGTCGTAACCGGAAGCACAAAAGCCAGCTTTAAAAAACGTCCGCGGCAGACCATCTCCTTCTGATTCAGAAATAGCTTCACTCCACGCAAAGCTGCATACGAAACCAGCTTTGTAATAATGACCAAAAAGAAATTTCCAAATGGAATCGCTACGGTTTTTCGTAAATAGATCCCATGAAACAGAACAAATACACATCCACATGCAAATTCCATTCCTGTCATGATCACATAAAAAATAAGATAATACTGCACTCTTTCCCGGATTGTTCCGTAAAATAAAAGGAAAACTGCTGCTAGAAACAAAAGTACCGTGCCAAACAGATTCAACTGTGAATTATGAAACTGGTTTACTCCATATAAGAAAAAAGACAGCAACATTAAAATTCCTGCTGTCTGGTATCTCTCTTCAAACCGTTTTTCCAAAATCCCACGAAAAAAATCATAAAATATGCAGATCTCAAATACACAGATTCCATAATCACGGATCAAATCAAGCATTATTTTACATCCCTTCTGTATTTCTTTGCATAGTAATGTGAAAAATGCTCATCAAACGTATGCTTGTATTTTCTTGTAATGGAAAGCTGCTCCATATCCATAAGAATCAGCTCCTTGTCGAACACACTGCGGATCTGCAGCAGATTTACAATATAGCTGTTGTGTGCATATTCAAAATTTCTGTCAGCAAGCTGTGTATACCACTCGGAAAGATTTTCATTGCTGTAAATTTCTAACGTTCCATTCTGTCTTTTTGTAATCCATCTTGCACCAGCTCCATTTATATAAGGCTCCCATACTTCCGGCTCTCTTGACGGATCAACAATCATACGGCTTGAGCGGTTCATGCGTTCAATATATAAAATATCCCTGACATTCACCCTGCATGCCTTTCCATCATATGCAACCTCCACATAACATTCCTTTTTTCTCCGCTTCATTTCCACAAGAAGCTCTGAAATTTCAGCAGAAAGCTCCATGGACTCCATTGTTTTTATAAGATAACGGTATGGCTGGACATGAAAATGCTCCGGCTTTGGCGGCACAATCCCCGAACAAAATGCAATTACCGTACTGCTGTTTCCCATCCGGATCTGCTGCGCCGTCTCGTACCCTCCAAGCCCGTCCATCTGCATATCAAGAACAACCAGATGATACAGCTTTTTTGTCTTTAACAGCTCCCTGCCATCCGAAAAAAGATCAATTTCCATCTCCTGTTCATATTCCGCATTACGCTCTATAGCTTCTTTCATCTCTGTAAGAAACTCTCTGTTATCATCGCAGACTGCAATGTAGTACATCAAACTGCCTCCCATGCTTTTTCACATTTCATCCCAACTGGGAAATTTTTCCCAGTTATTATACTCTGCAAAAAAACAATTCACAAGGGATATTCCTTGATTTTATACGGTCTTGCACACTTTGCCAACGTTTTTCTTAGTTACTGAGATTTTTTATTCACCATATCTCCGGCAACCAGAACTCCGGTAAGAACAAGATATGCAAAAAGAAAATCAATCACCAAAAAATCCATTCTCATCCAGACAAGATTTGCTGCCATACATGCTGTGTGAATAACCCCAAACAAGCTTACCTTTTTCCGGCAGCGAAGCTTCTCTTCCTTTGTCAGCTTCTTATTTACAGCCTCAACCGGCGTCAGGGCCTCCACAACTACAAGCAAAATCACCGAAATCCCCGATAGCACTGCCAATACCCAAACGCCTGTTACAAATCAGTCCCCACCTTGTTGCAAAGAATGACACCAACGATCACAAGCGTTGAATATACCATGCACCGTCCATTTGTTTTTGCATGAAAACCTCCCGCATATTTGCGAAGTGGAATATAAATTGCAAGAAATACGCATACCGCAAGAAGCTCATGCGTCACTATCCCAAGCACAAATGCGATCGCAAAATTAAATACCTGATCAAGAAAAACCTCATATGCATAAATATATTTATTCCGTTCTTCCTCATGCATTGTTCCCTTACGGATCTGCCCTGTCACAATCTTTTCTGCC
>CAKRLN010000039.1 GCA_934359535.1 uncultured Lachnospiraceae bacterium | reverse complement strand
CTTCTGCACCATCACCAAGCGGAGCTGCTGGAGATGGATTTATGAATATTCCGGATGGAATTGATGAAGAATTACCATTTAACTAATCGGAAGCCGCTGTTTTAGTGGCGGAGTTTAAGAGGAGGTAACTATCATGGCTTTCAATAAAGCAGCTGATCGTGAAGGATCTTCTATGAAGAGAAGACCAATGCGTAGAAGAAAAAAAGTTTGTGTATTCTGCGGAAAAGATAACACAATCGATTATAAAGATATCAATAAATTAAAGAGATACATCTCTGAGAGAGGAAAGATCCTTCCTCGTCGTATCACAGGAAACTGTGCAAAACACCAGAGAGCTCTTACAGTAGCAATCAAGAGAGCACGTCATTTAGCAATGATGCCATACGTTTGCGAATAAGATTGAGCGAAATTAAGCCCGGCAGTCTTCGGATTGCCGGGCTTTTTGCGTGGTGGTGCGCCTAGCGGCGCAGCCGGTATATTTTTAAGATACTTTCTGAATATTCTCTTTTTCTGTTGCCGGTTCAGTCAGAGTATATGGATCAAGGATTGCAGTCAGCTGTTTTTCCTCAAGAAGTTCGTACTTTAATACAAGGTCTTTGACGGAGATGCCAGTCTTTAAGGATTCCTTGGCGAGGTCAGCCGCTTTTTTATAACCGATATATGGGCAGAGGGCTGTTGTGATACCAACGCTTGCATGGAGCAGTTCGTTACAGCGTTTTTCATTGGCCGTAATACCGAGAATGCAGTTGTCGGTTAAGGTTGTGACTGCATGGGTAAGGGTTGTGATCGAATCAAAGAGATTATAGAAGATAACTGGTTCAAAAGCATTTAATTCCATTTGTCCGGCTTCAGCTGCCATTGTGATGGTGGTATCGTGTCCAATGATATGGAAGGCAACCTGGGATACAACCTCTGGAATAACCGGATTGACCTTTCCGGGCATAATGGAGGAGCCGTTCTGCATGGCTGGAAGGGTAATTTCCCCAAATCCGGCTTTGGGACCGCTTGCGAGGAGGCGTAGATCGTTACACATTTTGGAAAGGTTTACCGCACAGGCTTTCAGACAGGAGGAAACACGGACGAAGGAATCTAGGTTTTCAGTTGCATCAAAGAGATCCTTTGCCTGGGTAAGCGCATAACCAGTCAGATGCCGGAGTGTTGGTACAATGTGGTTAAAGTAGTAAGGGGAAGTGTTGATCGCTGTTCCAATCGCGGTAGCCCCCATATTGACGGTATACATTTCACTGCGTACCTGTTTTAACCGGTCACGGTCACGGGAGATCATTGAAGCATATGAATGAAAGGTCTGGCCAAGTCGCATTGGAACGGCATCCTCAAGCTGGGTTCTCCCGATTTTTACGATAGAATCAAATTCCTCGGATTTGACATACAGTGCTTTTTCCAATTGTGCAAGGCTTTTATCAAGTGGAGCAAGCAGGTCGAGAACCGTAAGCTTTCCAGCGGTTGGGATTACATCGTTTGTGGACTGTGCCATGTTGACATGATCGTTTGGATGAACAATCGAATAATCCCCCTTTTTGCCGCAGAGCATTTCAATTGCCCGGTTTGCGATGACTTCATTCATATTCATGTTTGCGCTTGTTCCGGCACCGCCTTGTATACCATCGACAATAAATTCGGATGCGAACATTCCACAGATCACTTCATTACAGGCGGCTTCAATGGCTCCTGCAATTTCGGGCTTTAATGTTCCAGCTTTGCGGTTTGTGATTGCAGCAGCCCGCTTGATTCGGGCGAGATTCTGTAAAAAAACAGGATGTACCGGCATTCCGGTAATTGGAAAATTTTCTTTTGCCCGGAGTGCCTGAACGCCATAGTAAGCTTCTTCTGGTACTTCCATTGTTCCAATTGAGTCGGATTCAAAACGCATATTCTTATTCATGATTATATTCCTCTTTTCTTTCCAGTCTTTTTTCAATGGGGTGAGAATAGCACTCTTTGGGAAAAAGGTAAATAGATTAAGCGGGATTCCATAGAACAATAGCAAAATGAAAAGACCGACTTAAGAAAATAAAGAGAAATTCTCAGAATTGAAATTTTATTAGGTGTGTCAAAAAACAGAAAAATCGGTTCAATCATACAATCAATGATATAAGAAAAAAAACTGCCGCGGAAACGGCAGTTTTTCTATATAGGAATTATATTATGAAAAAGCTTTTTTTATGCGTGACCAGAGTGTTTTTGAGGCTTTCCGGTGAAGATCCTGAAGAAAATGGTCACAATACATGTAGCGTTCTTCACGCATCCAGTCTGGTGTAATTTGTACTTCCGGTACAGAAATCATAGTATATAATGTTGTCATAAAAAACACCCCTTTCTTTGAGATTTCCTTCTCTTTTCAGTTATTATCATAGCATATATCCGGATGATTCCAATGGATGCAGTATCTAAAATAGGGAGGCAAAATATGTACTGTCAGTACATATTTTGGTATAATGTGTGTAAGCACATGATGGAATGAAAGAAAATGGGAGGGAAATAGTATGGGGTTTACGATTGAGGATATGATGCTGTTATCCAAAACAAGATATAAAATGCAGATGCTTGCGGGGGATAACGGCTGGTCGAATTCAATAAGCTGGGTGCATCTGCTTGAGGATACAACGATTATCCAGCATTTTTGGGGGAAGGAGCTGGCAGTGACAACCGGGCTTGGCTTTCAGACAACGGAAAAGCTGCTTGGTCTTTTAAGGGATCTAACTGTACATCATGCGGCGGGTCTCATTATTAATGTTGGAAATTATATTAAGGAAGTACCGGAGGAGGTAATCAATTTCTGCAACGAGAATGATTTTCCACTTATGACGATTCCCTGGGAGATTTTTCTTGCAGATATGATTAAGGATTTCAGCATTCGCATTTTTATGCAGGGGAATGCTGATGAGCAGATTACAAGGGCGCTGATTGATGCGATTGAACAGCCCGAGAATCAGGATTCTTATCGCAAGGGGCTGCTTGCGTATTTTGATGTAGATGGAACGTTTCAGGTAATTCTTATCACAACAGAGGGGTTGGATACAATGGATTCCGTGGAACGTCAGAAGCTGTCCTATCGGATTCAGGTATATCTTGAAAAAATTACACATAATGGAAATTTTTTCTATTATGACTCAAACTTTGTTCTGGTAGTCAATGATGTGTCAGCAAAGGATCTGGATGAGATTGTAAGCGGTATGTGCCGCCGGGCTGGGCGCAGAATGCCAGAAATTCCGGTATATGCCGGAGTGGGAAGCAGGATTACGGATGTCAGTAACCTTGCAGTCAGCTATCATCGTGCAAAAGCGGCTGTGACGATGGCAAAGAACAGAAAAGAACCGCTTTTCTATTTTGACCAGATGGGACTCTACCGGCTTTTGTATGCGGTGGATGATAAAGCTCTTTTACATGAGATTGTTGAGACACAGCTTGGACCATTATTTCGGTATGATAAAAAGCATCACAGCAATTATGTGGAGACATTGGAGGTTTATCTGAAGTGCAACGGAAGTATACAGACAGTTGCAGATGAAATGTATACGCATCGCAATACAATTGTTTACCGGGTTACGAATATTAAGAAGATACTTGGCTGCGAGCTTCAGACACCGGAGGAACGGCTTCCTTACCAGATGGCATATTATATCTACCATATGTAAAGAAAAAGCGATATAATTAAGGTAAAATTAAGGTGTTTTGGATAGGGAAATAAGAATAGGGTGTTAAGATGCTTTCACGATAAAAAATATTCTGTCATAGCGGTGACAGATGAGGGAGGAATTCATATGTGGACGAGAGCACAGTTAAAGGAACGGGCCAAGGCAGCCTTTCATAGAAATTACTGGAAAGTTGTGCTTGTCGCACTGATCGTGGGTTTTCTTGGCGCAGGAGGTTTTTCGGCGGGGAGATCGATTGGCTCTTCGGCTTCAGATGGAATTGTATCAGACTGGGTAGATCAGGCTTTTGGATGGGATACGGACGAAGACTGGGATGATGATTCTGAAGACTGGGACGACGATTCCGATGACTGGGATGACGATGATACGGACAGCGGTACAATTTCTGATTTTGGGTCGGGATTTGCAGATGGATTTTCGGATGGATTTGGAGTAGGCTTTGCATCGGTTTTGGTGATTCTGCTTACTGTCTTTATTGTAATGGCAGTTGCAATTGTAATTGCATTTGCGGTAAATGCCTTTTTAATAAATCCACTTGATGTAGGCGGGAAGCGGTTCTTCTTTTATAATCTGAATGCTCCGGCAGAAATCAAGGAGCTTGCCTTTGGATTTGACCACGCATATATGAATATAGTAAAGACGATGTTCTTCCGGGATCTGTATACCTTTTTGTGGTCATTGCTGTTTATCATTCCGGGGATTGTAAAGGCTTATGAATACCGGATGATTCCATATCTGCTTGCAGAATATCCGGATATGCCAAGGGAACAGGCGTTTGAGGCAAGCAGGAGGATGATGAATGGACAGAAATGGAAGAGCTTTGTGCTTGATCTTTCATTTATTGGATGGAATATTTTATCTGCGATCACACTTGGAATTGTTGGAGTTTTTTATGTAGACCCTTATAAGAATATGACAGACGCTGCATTGTATGAGGCTTTAAAATACAGACAGCAGAATTAGGAGGGAATTATGGCATATCGGATTTTAGTAGCGGATGATGAGAAGGAGATCAGGGAGCTGCTCCGGTTGTATCTTGAAAATGAAAAATACGAAGTAATTGAGGCTTCCGATGGACAGCAGGCATATGAACTTCTTCACACCAATCAGGTGGATCTTTGTCTGCTTGATATTATGATGCCGAAGATGGATGGCTATCATCTGCTTCAGGAGATCCGGAAGGAGAGCAATGTTCCGGTTATTATTCTCTCTGCAAAAAATGCAGATTCAGAAAAAATACTCGGATTGAATCTTGGAGCGGATGATTATCTTTCAAAGCCATTTAATCCGTTAGAGGCAGTGGCGCGGGTGAAATCCAATCTGAGGCGGTTTTATACGCTTGGTACTGGAGAGGGCGAAGTGAAAGCCGCATGCCTTCAGGTAAAGGATCTTTCTTTAGACAAGGATGGCTGTGTACTAAAAAAGGGAGATACCCAGATTGAGCTTACATCAGTGGAATTCCGGATTATGGAGCTGTTTATGGAGCACCCGGGCAAGGTATTTACGAAGCAGCAGATCTATGAGTATGGCTGGGGCGAGGAATATATCATTGCAGATAATAATATTATGGTATGTATCAGTAAGCTTCGGGCAAAGCTCTCGGATGATCCGGGGGCATATATTAAAACGATTCGCGGACTTGGGTATCGTCTGGAAAAATAAGGGATCTGGTGGAATATGGAAGAAAAAAATCAGCTGCGATGGTTTTTGATTAAAAATTTTATCATTATTCTTGTGCTGGTTGGAATTGCAGAACGGATGGTAATGGAGCTTCTAAACCAGCTTATTATACCTGTAGTCCAGAAATATTATTTTGCCAATAATACATGGAACCGGTCACTTCCGACATGGCAGATTATTCTTGTGATTTTATCATTTCTGATAGAGTTGTTTTTACTTGGGGTAAAAAGTGTTCTTCCGGCAGTGGCATCCTCCAGTGTGCAGGTGGTGATCGAATCGATTGAGAATGAAATGATTAAGATCGTGCCGGGACTGCATGAGAACCGATCAGTTACGCAGATCGGAACGGTTCAGGGAATTCTGCTTCTGCTTATCATTTTTGCAATGATCGTACTTATTTTAACACCGTATGCGATAGCAGCAGTATATTTTACGGTAATTGTATCGAAGGAAGTCCACAAGATCACAGAGCATGAAAAAGAGATCCATGAACGGTATGACAAGGGACGAAACCTGATGCTATCAGATATTGCACATGATCTGAGGACTCCGATTACGACAGTTGCAGGATATGCCAAGGCGATTCAGGATGGAATGATTACGGATCCGGAAAAGCTGAATGAATATCTGACCGTGATTCAGACAAAATCCATGCGTTTAAATGAACTGATTAATCTTTTGTTTGAGTATGTGAAGCTGGATAGTGAAGGCTTTTCACTGGATAAAAAGCCTGTAAATATCATAGAATTATTACGTGAAAATGCGGCACTTATGTATACCGATGTGGAAGATGCAGGAATGCATCTTAACATTGAGCTTCCAGAGGAAGAATGGGAGATTTCGGCTGATAAAATCCAGATTTCCCGTGTCATTACGAATCTGCTTACGAATGCAATACGGCATAATGAGCCGGGAACGGATATTCTAGTTGCCGCAGAGTGTGAGGCAGGCTGTGTGTGTGTGGTTGTTGCAGACAATGGAAAACCAATTCCACCGGTCGTTGCAGAGCATTTATTCGAACCGTTTGCAGTTGGGGATGAATCAAGGAATTCCAGGGGAGGCAGTGGTCTTGGGCTTTCGATAGCAGCAAAGATTGTTTCAATGCATGGCTGGAGGTTAGAGCTAAAAGAATATCCGGGATATACAAAGGCATTTATCATGAATGTAACAGGAGCAATCCGGACACAGCGGGGAACGGAGCGTGTCGAATAATAATTGGGAAAAGCGCTTGTGCAGCGCAGGCAAAACAGATAGAATAAAAAAGGAGGTTTCGGATTATGGGAAATTTATTAGCAGGAATGGATAAGACCATTCTTTTCTGGCTGGTGTGTATGGTTTTATTTATTGTAATAGAACTTATTACGGTAGGACTTACATCCATATGGTTTGCAGCGGGTGCATTTGTTGCATTGCTGTGTGCAGTTTCCAGTCTGGGATTTGCGGTTCAGATTACAGCTTTTGTTGTGATCTCATTTGTGCTTTTATGTGCGACAAGGCCGTGGGCAAAGAAATTTGTAAATGCTAAGTTCACAGTTACGAATGCAGACAGCCTGATCGGCAGTGTGATCAGTATCCGTGAGCGGGTAAGCAATCTTGATCAGACCGGCAGCGCAGTGGTCAATGGGCAGGAATGGACCGTGCGCACCGATGATGATAAAGTGGTGATCGAAGAAGGAGAGCTTGCAAAGGTTGTCCGGATCGCTGGAGTAAAATTAATTGTAGAAAAGAAAAAGGAGGAGTAACTTTATGGGTGGCGTTATTGCTGGAGTTGTAGTAATTGTAATTGTGTTGATGATCCTTGCAAGCTGTGTGAAAATTGTTCCACAGGCACACGCGATGATTATTGAACGTCTGGGGGGCTATATGGCAACCTGGCAGGTTGGTCTGCATTTTAAGGTTCCATTTATTGACCGCGTCGCAAAAAATGTACTGTTAAAAGAGCAGGTGGTGGATTTTCCGCCACAGCCGGTTATCACAAAGGATAACGTAACCATGCAGATTGATACGGTTGTATATTTCCAGATCACAGATCCAAAGCTGTATGCTTATGGTGTTGAGAATCCGCTTATGGCGATTGAGAATCTGACAGCAACAACACTTCGTAATATCATTGGTGATCTGGAGCTGGATGAGACACTGACATCCCGTGAGACAATTAACACCAAGATGAGAGCAACACTGGACGTTGCAACAGATCCATGGGGAATCAAGGTTAACCGTGTGGAATTAAAGAACATTATACCGCCGAAAGCAATTCAGGATGCAATGGAGAAGCAGATGAAGGCAGAGCGTGAGCGAAGAGAGGCCATTCTTCGTGCAGAAGGTGAGAAGAAATCTACGATTCTTGTTGCTGAGGGTAACAAAGAGTCTGCAATCTTAGATGCAGAGGCAGAAAAGCAGGCTGCCATTCTTCGTGCAGAAGCAAAGAAAGAGGCAACGGTTAAGGAGGCAGAAGGTCAGGCAGAGGCTATTCTCAAGATCCAGCAGGCGAATGCGGATGGTCTTAGAATGTTAAGAGAGGCTGCACCGGATGAGGCGGTTCTTCAGTTAAAGAGTCTGGAAGCATTTGCAAAGGCGGCAGATGGCAAGGCAACCAAGATCATTATTCCATCGGAAATTCAGGGAATTGCTGGTCTTACCAAATCAATTGCAGAGATTGCAAAGGATAAACAGGCATAAGAATATTGGTACTGATATGATAAGGATTCATTCTTCGGAGTGAATCCTTTTCTATTTGGCGCAGACGTTGCCGGTGGAACTTTATCATTTGCATAAAAGGACTTCCTTTGAGGTTGGCAAAATGGTATAATCGGTTTAAATGTGAAAATCTATCCAGACGAAGAATGGGGCAGAGGTGTCTGAAGCGGAGGGAAATGGATGAAGAGTAATATTAAATTCAGGGGAAAGCTGCGAAGCTATCTGCAGTGGCCGGTTGTATTGACGATACTGCTTGTGATCTTAAATATACCATTATATTTTTATGATACAAGAAGCGGAATTACAATTACCGTTTTTACGGTGATCTATTTTGCAATTGTGACAGTTTCGTATTTTCAGAATCGTCCGGTTCTTGTGAATGAGCTGATCAATTTTGCAACGCAGTATGCAACCGTGCAGAAACGGCTTTTGAATCAGTTTGAGATTCCATATGCACTGCTTGATTACAATGGGAAGCTGCTATGGGTGAATGAACAGTTTTCTGCACTTATGGGAGTAAGCCGGAACTATCATAAGTCAATCACAACACTTTTTCCGATGATCACAAGGGAGTTTTTAAAGAAAACAGATCAACCACAGAATGTATATCTTGAAAAGGACGATCGGAAGTTCCGTATCTCATTGAACCGTATTTATTTTGATATGATTACGGAAGACAGCAAGATGATTGAAGTTTCTGACTGTGAGGAATTCCTGACGGCAATTTATCTGTTTGATGAGACAGAGCTGAACCGGTATATGGTGGAGAATCAGGAACAGAGACTGGTTACAGGACTTGTATATATTGATAACTATGATGAGGCCTTAGACAGCATTGAAGATGTAAAACGATCACTTCTTGTTGCACTTGTTGACCGTAAAGTAAACAAGTATTTTTCCAATATTGATGCGCTTGTAAGAAAAATCGAAAAGGATAAATACTTTGTTGTTTTCAAATATAAATATCTGAAGCAGCTTGAAGAAGATAAATTCAGTCTGATCGAGGATGTCAAGACGGTTAAGGTTGGAAATGAAATGGCGGTTACGCTCAGTATCGGAATTGGAATGAGCGGTGATAATTATAACCAGAATTATGTATATGCGCGTAATGCAATTGATCTTGCACTCGGACGAGGTGGTGACCAGGTCGTTGTCAAGGAAGGCGAAGAAGTGTCTTACTATGGAGGCAAGGCAAAACAGGTAGAACGGAACACCCGTGTTAAGGCGAGAGTAAAGGCACATGCACTGCATGAGATTATGGAGAATAAAGAGAATGTTGTGATCATGGGACACAGCATCTCTGACGTAGATTCCTTAGGCGCAGGAATTGGAATTTACTGTGCTGCCCGTGTGCTTGGCAAAAAGGCGCAGATCGTAATCAACGATCCGACTTCATCGGTGCGTCCGCTTATGGAGTGTTTTACCCCGGAGAAGGGATATCCGGAGGATCTGTTTGTCAGCAGCGACCAGGCACTTGAAATGACGACAAAGAATACACTTGTTATGGTAGTGGATACGAACCGGCCAAGCTACACGGAATGTCCGGAGCTTTTAAAAAAGACTGAATCAATTGTTGTATTTGATCATCACAGACAAAACAGTGAAGTTATTGAGAATCCGATTCTGTCTTATATTGAGCCGTATGCATCGAGCGCCTGTGAGATGGTTGCAGAGGTACTTCAATATTTTGAGAATGGCTTTAAACTCGAACCAAGTGAGGCTGATTGTATTTATGCAGGAATTCTGATCGATACCAACAATTTTATGACAAAGACCGGTGTGCGTACCTTTGAAGCAGCCGCTTATCTGAGGCGTTCCGGTGCAGAGGTTACAAGAGTGCGCAAGATGTTACGAAATGACATGGCAGCATACAAGGCCCGCGCGGAAGCAGTACGTCATGCAGAGGTATACCGCGGATCGTTTGCAATTTCTGTCTGTCCGGGTGAAAATGTAGAAAGTCCAACGATCGTCGGGGCACAGGCTGCAAATGAACTCTTAAATATTGTTGGAATCAAGGCTTCCTTTGTTCTGACAGAATATAATGGAAAAATCTATGTCAGCTCCCGTTCCATTGACGAGATTAATGTACAGCTCATTATGGAACGTCTTGGAGGAGGCGGTCATCTGAATGTGGCTGGAGCCCAGCTGACAAACTGTACAGTTGTACAGGCAAAACATATTATTCAGGATACACTGGATGAAATGCTAAAAGAAGGAGATATACAGGAATGAAAGTAATTTTATTAGAAGATGTAAAAGCATTAGGAAAAAAAGGCGAGATTGTTACCGTAAGCGATGGATATGCAAGAAATGCAATCTTACCTAAGAAATTAGGAGTAGAGGCCACAACAAAGAATCTGAATGATCTGAAGCTTCAGAACAAACATGCGGAAAAGGTGGCAGCAGAGAATCTTGCCAATGCAAAGGAGCTTGCAAAGGAGATCGAGACAAAAAAGGTTATCGTAAAGATCAAATCCGGAGAAGGTGGAAGAACCTTTGGTTCGGTATCAACAAAAGAAATTGCCGCAGCTGCAAAGGAACAGACAGGTCTTGAGCTTGACAAGAAGAAAATGCATCTTCCAGAGGCGATTAAGGCACTTGGGGTATATGAGGTGCCGGTAAAGCTGCATCCACAGGTAACAGCAAAATTATCAGTACACGTTGTAGAAGGATAGTCAGGAGGAAGGATCCTTGGATGAAACACTGATCAAAAGGATTATGCCGAACAGCCTGGAAGCCGAACAATCGGTGGTAGGCTCTATGATCATGGATAAGGATGCAATCGTCACAGCAATGGAAATGCTTGTGAAGGACGATTTTTACCATAAACAGTATGGAATCCTGTTTGATTCCATGATTGAATTATACAATGCAGGGCAGCCGGTAGATCTGGTTACCCTGCAGAATAAGTTAAAGGAAAAGGATGTACCGGAGGAGGTTTCAAGCCTGGAATTCGTCCGGGATCTGGTTACTTCGGTTCCAACCTCGGCAAATGTCAAGTATTATGCCGGAATTGTCAAAGAAAATGCAATGAAGCGCAGTCTGATCCGTACAATCGATGACATTGAGAATGAGTGTTATGGTGGAAAGGAATCACTAGAGAGCATTCTTGATAAGACAGAGCACGATATTTTTGCGCTGCTTTCGAGCAGAACCGGTGGGGAATTTGTTCCTATCCGTCAGGTTGTCATGAATGCTCTTGAGAAAATTGAGATGGCATCAAAGCAGTCGGGCACTGTTACCGGTATTCCGACGGGATTTATTGATCTTGATTATCGGACCGCAGGACTTCAGCCGTCCGACCTTATTCTGGTTGCAGCCCGTCCATCTATGGGTAAAACGGCATTTGTTTTAAATATTGCACAGTACGTTGCGTTCCATGAGAATATGTGTACGGCAATATTTTCTCTTGAGATGTCAAAGGAACAGCTGGTAAACCGATTGTTTTCTCTGGAATCAAGGGTTGATGCACAGGCGCTCCGAACCGGTAATCTTTCGGATGCGGATTGGGAGAAGTTGGTTGAGGGCGCTGGAATTATTGGAAATTCGGAGCTTATCATTGATGATACACCAGGTATCAGTATTTCTGAGATGCGCAGTAAATGCAGGAAATATAAGCTTGAACATGATTTGAAGCTGATCATTATTGATTATTTGCAGTTAATGTCGGGTTCCGGAAGAAATTCCGATTCCAGACAGCAGGAGATTTCTGAGATTTCCCGTTCTTTAAAAGCACTTGCCCGTGAGCTTGGTGTTCCGGTTATTGCATTATCACAGTTATCCCGTGCGGTCGAGCAGCGCCCGGACCACAGGCCGATGCTTTCTGATCTGCGTGAGTCAGGAGCGATCGAGCAGGATGCGGACGTTGTTATGTTTATATACCGGGATGATTATTATAATAAAGATACAGAACTTAAGGGAATTTCTGAGATTATTATCGCAAAACAGCGTAATGGTCCGATTGGAACCGTGAACCTTGCATGGCTTCCGGAGTATACCAAATTTGCGAATTTGGAGCATTAATGTGATGGAATTCCAATTATCAGGCATAGAGCAAAAACAACTGCTCTGTGCCTTTTTTCTGTCGAAATAGCTAGAAAGAATACGATGAAAAATGTTTGATTCGCTCATGGCAGAACGTTATAATGAGGGTGGAAACAGAAGGGAGGAAATCTGAGGTGGAAAAAGTACGTTACATGATCTCTGATGCGGCAAATCTTGTCAATGTGGAGTCTCATGTGTTGCGTTACTGGGAAGATGAACTCGAACTTGCCATCCCGAGAAATGAGATGGGGCATCGATATTACACCAAAGAAAACATTAAGGAATTCCAGAAAATAAAAGAGCTAAAGGATAAAGGATATCAGTTAAAGGCAATCCGCATGCTGATACATAATGGAAATATAGAGGAGTTTGCACAGGTAGAGAATCCGGTGGCTTCTGAGTCAGATCAAAAGGTTATGGAAAAGGGACAGGCAAGAGAGCTGGAAACAGAAAACAGACCGAATGATACAGCATTGCAGATGACAGAAAGAGGGCTTGTGCAACAGGTAAATGAGCTTCAGGCAGAAGACCGGATGGCACAGTTTCGGGAGCTTATGGCAGATATTGTAGGACATGCCATTTCTTTAAATAATGAGGAGCTTAGTACCGTCATTACGCAGGAGGTGCAGGAACGAATCTTAAAAGAGATGGATTTTCTTGCAAGGGAAAAGGAAGATTCAGATGAAGAACGGTTTCGCAAGCTTGATGCAGCGATACGTGGAAGTATTCAGAAAAGGCATTCTTTGTTTGGCAGGAAGGAAAAGAAGACAAAAACAGAAAAAAGCAAAAAAAAAGGACTACCGCAATAGCGGCAGTCCTTTTTGCGATGGTAATTAACCCTGAGCAATTGCTCCTGTTGGGCAGACACCAGCGCATGTTCCACAATCAACACAGCTAGCTGCATCGATTTCGTACTGGGAATCACCAGCTGAGATAGCGCCTACTGGGCACTCTCCAGCACATGTTCCACAG
>CAKRLN010000038.1 GCA_934359535.1 uncultured Lachnospiraceae bacterium | reverse complement strand
GATTAAAGGACTATTCGAAGGACTTAAAGGAGCAGGTAGAGGCAAAGGATGCCCATTTACAGGAAGTCGGCTATAAAAATTACAGCAAATAAAACAAAACTATTTATTAGATGCATTAATAAATAAGATTATTATTTATAATTGGAAATAATAAGAGTTTCAAGCTATACTATAGGAGAAAGACATTGCGGCAGATGCCGCGAAAGGACGTTTTTTACAGGAGGAATCAAAATGGATTACAAGAATTCAGGTGTAGATATTGAAGCAGGATATGAATCCGTGGAACTGATGAAGAAATATGTAAAGGGAACGATGAGGCCTGAGGTTTTAACAGGGCTTGGCGGATTTTCCGGTGCATTTTCCATGGCAGCATTAAAGGACATGGAGGAGCCAGTGCTTCTTTCCGGAACCGACGGATGCGGAACTAAGGTTAAGCTTGCTTTTATCATGGATAAGCATGACACCATCGGAATTGATGCGGTTGCAATGTGTGTAAATGATGTTGCATGCGCAGGCGGTGAACCATTATTCTTCCTTGACTATATTGCATGCGGTAAGAACTATCCGGAGAAGATCGCAACGATCGTAAGTGGTGTCGCAGAGGGCTGCAAGCAGTCCGGCTGCGCACTGATCGGAGGAGAGACCGCAGAGCATCCGGGACTGATGCCGGAGGATGAGTACGATCTTGCTGGCTTTGCAGTTGGTGTTGTTGATAAAAAGGATATTATCACAGGTGCCGATGTAAAGGCAGGCGATGTACTGATCGGAATGGCATCGACCGGAGTCCATTCCAATGGATTTTCCCTTGTAAGAAAGATCTTCAAAATGGACAAAGAGACGTTAAATACCTATCATGAAGAGCTTGGAACAACACTTGGCGAGGCATTGCTTGCACCGACAAGAATCTATGTGAAGGCACTCCGTGCCATTAAGGATGCAGGTGTCCGCGTGAAGGCGTGCAGCCATATCACAGGCGGTGGCTTCTATGAGAATGTTCCACGTATGCTTCCGGAAGGAAAGCATGCAGTGATCGAGAAGAACAGCTATCCGGTTCCTCCGATCTTTACGATGATGGCACGCGAAGGTCAGGTGGAAGAACAGATGATGTATAACACCTACAATATGGGACTTGGCATGGTGCTTGCCGTTGATCCGGCCGATGTGGATAAGACAATGGAAGCAATTCAGGCTGCCGGAGATACCCCATATGTTGTCGGTAAGATCACGGATGGAGAAAAGGGTGTAACATTATGCTAAAGCTTGCAGTATGTGTATCCGGAGGCGGAACCAACCTTCAGGCCATTTTAGATGCAATCGAAAGTGGAACGGTCACAAATGCAGAGGTTTCGGTCGTGATCAGCAATAACAAAAATGCCTATGCCTTAGAGCGTGCAAGAAATCATGGCATCGAGGCATTCGCAGTCTCCCCGAAGGACTATGAGAACAGGGAGGCATTCAATACAGCATTTCTGGAAAAGCTCGATTCGTATGAAGTGGATCTTGTCGTGCTTGCAGGCTTCCTTGTTGTGATCCCGGAGGCGATGATCAGGAAATACAAAAACCGTATCATAAACATCCATCCGTCTTTGATCCCGTCGTTTTGCGGAACCGGTTATTATGGACTTAAGGTGCATGAGGGGGCGCTTGCCCGCGGGGTAAAGATAACGGGAGCAACCGTCCACTTTGTGGATGAGGGAACCGATACGGGACCAATTATTTTACAGAAGGCAGTAGAGGTCAAAGAGGGAGATACCCCGGAGATTCTACAGAAACGTGTGATGGAGCAGGCAGAATGGATTATTATGCCAAAGGCGATCGATCTGATCGCGAATGGAAGGGTTTCCGTTACAGACGGACACGTATCCATTTCAGACGAAGCATAACAGACAAAGAAAGGACAAAGCAGATGAAGGTTCTTGTAGTTGGAAGCGGTGGACGCGAGCATGCAATTGTGACAGCCGCAGCAAAAAGCAGTCATGTAGACAAAATTTACTGTGCACCAGGCAATGCCGGGATCGCAGCACTCGCAGAGTGTGTGCCGATCGGTGCAATGGAATTTGATCAATTAGTGGCATTTGCCAAGGAAAAAGAGATTGATTTTACGATCATCGGTATGGATGATCCACTTGTCGGCGGTATTGTTGACCGCTTTGAGGCAGAGGGCCTTAAGGTATTCGGACCACGGAAAAATGCAGCAATCCTTGAGGGCTCTAAGGCATTTTCCAAGGATCTTATGAAAAAGTACAATATCCCGACAGCAGCCTATGAGAATTTTACCGATCCAAAGGCAGCACTGGCTTATCTTGAGACAGCAAAAATGCCGATCGTATTAAAGGCAGATGGTCTTGCACTCGGAAAGGGTGTTTTAATCTGCAATACCTTAGAGGAAGCAAAGGCTGGCGTAAGGGAGATCATGGAGGATAAGAAATTCGGAACCGCTGGAAATACGATGGTTGTTGAGGAATTCATGACTGGGCGTGAGGTGTCCGTGTTATCCTTCGTGGATGGAAAAACAATTAAGATCATGTCCTCCGCACAGGACCACAAGCGTGCAAAGGACGGCGATCAGGGCTTAAACACCGGAGGAATGGGTAACTTTTCCCCAAGTCCGTTCTATACAAAGGAAGTTGATGATTTCTGTCAGAAGTATATTTATCAGGCAACAGTAGATGCTATGGCAAAAGAGGGCAGACCATTTACCGGAGTGATTTTCTTTGGACTGATGCTTACAGAGGACGGACCGAAGGTACTTGAGTACAATGCGCGTTTCGGTGATCCGGAGGCGCAGGTTGTACTTCCGCGCATGAAAAATGATATGATCGAGGTTATGGAAGCCTGTGTCGATGGAAAGCTGGATACGGTTGACTTACAGTTTGAGGACAATGCAGCAGTCTGCGTTGTGCTTGCATCGGATGGATATCCGGTTGCCTATGAGAAGGGATTTCCAATCAAAGGACTTGAGAACTTTGAAGGAAAGGATGACTATTTCTGCTTCCATGCCGGAACCAAATTTGACGAAAATGGCACGATTGTGACAAACGGTGGCCGTGTGCTTGGCATTACCGCAACCGGAAAGGATTTAAAGGAAGCAAGAAAGAAAGCTTATGAAGCAACGGAATGGGTTTCCTTTGAGAACAAATACATGCGTCACGACATTGGAAAGGCAATTGACGAGACCTAACGATCTTATTATAAAAAGAGGTTCGCTCTGCAAAAGAGAGAGCCTCTTTTTCGTCAGAAAACACAATTTTTGATATAAGATATAAGAAAGGAAACAGACAATGAAAGGTATTATTTTTGACATGGACGGTACGCTGTGGGATTCCGCAGAAAACGTGGCAAAATCATGGGATGAAGCAGTAAAAGCTGCCGGATATCCGGATAAGAAGATTACAACTGGAGATATTAAGGGTGTCATGGGAAAAACGATGGATGTGATTGCAGAGCTTTTGTTTCACGAATTTGATCCGGACACGCGCAAGGGGCTTTTAGAGCGCTGCTGTGCGTATGAGAATGAGTACCTGCGCGCACATGGCGGTGTGTTATATAAAAAGCTCCGTGGAACCATGGAGCAGTTAAAAGCGATGGGATACGGGCTTTATATTGTAAGTAACTGCCAGAAGGGCTACATTGAAGCATTTTTAGATTACTACAAATTTCATGATCTTATCCTGGATACCGAGTGCTATGGCAATAACTTAAAGCAGAAGGGGGACAACATTGCACTCCTTGCACTGCGCAACGACTTAGAGGAGGCAGTCTATGTCGGTGACATCCAGGGAGATTACGATGCAACCATGGCAGCATCAGAACTCTTTTTTAAAGAGCGTGGAAAGAAAATTTCCTTTATCCATGCCGCTTACGGCTTTGGCACGGTCAAAGAGAAGACCACAAAGATCTCACAATTTTCGGAGCTTCCACAGATCATTGAATCTGTGCTTCCAAGATAGATTTTGAAGTTCAAATTAAATGAAGAGGAGTATGAATATGTTAGAAAAACTATTCAAACTAAAAGAAAACGGTACGACCGTTAAGACAGAAGTGATCGGCGGTATTACCACATTTATGACGATGGCCTATATTCTGGCCGTAAACCCAACCATCCTGTCAGCATCCGGAATGGATAAAAATGCGATTCTTATGGCAACCGCATTGGCAGCATTTATCGGAACCTTTGTTATGGCACTGCTTGCCAATTACCCGTTTGCACTTGCACCGGGACTTGGCCTGAATGCATACTTTGCGTATACGGTATGCGGAAAAATGGGATATTCCTGGCAGATCGCGCTGCTTGCAGTATTTGCAGAGGGACTTATTTTTATCGTGCTTTCCCTGACAAACGTCCGCGAAGCAATCTTTAATGCAATTCCAAAGACGTTAAAGGTCGGTGTATCTGTAGGAATCGGACTGTTTATTGCATTTATCGGCTTACAGGGCGCACACCTTATTGTAAACGATGATTCTACCCTTGTATCGATTGTTGATTTTACCGAAAACTTCCATACGACAGGAATCTGTGCGCTGCTTGCAGTGATCGGGTTATTTATCATTGCGATTCTTCACACGAAAAATGTTAAGGGATCGATCTTAATCGGAATCATAGCAACCTGGGTGCTTGGAATGATCTGTGAGGCAGCAGGAATTTATCAGGTTGATGCAAAAGCTGGATTTTATTCCTTATTCCCATCATGGTCAGGCTTTGACTTAACTGCGATTGGAGAGACCTTTGGGCAGTGCTTTAAAGCAGATGTTTCGAGTATTAATGCCATTGATTTTCTTGTAATTATTTTTGCATTTTTATTTGTTGATATGTTCGATACCCTTGGAACCTTAATCGGTGTTGCTAATAAAGCGGACATGTTAGACGAGGAAGGTAAGCTTCCAAATATCAAGCCTGCACTGCTTGCCGATGCAATTGCAACCTCAGCAGGAGCCATTCTTGGAACCTCTACCACAACGACCTTCGTAGAGAGCTCCTCCGGTGTTGCAGAAGGTGCAAGAACCGGACTTGCCTCAATCGTAACCGGACTTTTATTTTTACTTGCAATCTTTTTCTCACCGGTCTTTGTTGCAATTCCAGGCTTTGCAACGGCACCGGCACTCATCTTTGTCGGCTTTTTAATGGTAAGTGCAGTAACCGGAATCGACTTTGATGATCCGACGGAAGCAATCCCTGCATACCTCTGCCTCATTGCAATGCCGCTTGCATACAGCATCTCTGAGGGGATCGCAATCGGTGTCATCTCGTATGTTGTCATCAACGTGGTATGTGGCAAAGCGAAAAAGATCACACCGCTTATGTATGTGCTTGCAGTGCTTTTCGTACTGAAATATGTGCTGTTATAAAATAACGGAACCCGTTAGAATTAGAATAAGAGAAGAAGCTTCGCCATGCTTGCATGTGGGAAGCTTCTTTTTTTCTTTATAATGTAACTTTGGCTTGTATACATGCCTGAAATAAAGAAAATTATTTTTAATTCTGTGCAGCCATACCGGTGTAAAGCTGGTAGTATTTGCCCTTCTTTGCAATGAGCTGTTCATGGTTTCCACGTTCAATGACGCGTCCCTGCTCTAAAACAATGATGCAGTCGCTGTTTTTTACCGTGGAGAGGCGGTGGGCGATGACGAAGGTCGTTCGTCCTGCCATAAGCTTATCCATGCCTTCCTGTACGATACGCTCGGTACGGGTGTCAATGGAGCTTGTTGCTTCATCGAGAATTAAAACCGGAGGATCTGCGATTGCAGCGCGTGCAATGGCAAGCAGCTGACGCTGTCCCTGGCTTAAGTTTGCACCATCACCGTGCAGGACAGTGTTATAGCCATCCGGAAGCTGATGGATGAAGGTGTCGGCATTGGCAAGCTTTGCGGCTGCGTAAACCTCCTCATCGGTGGCATCGAGCTTTCCGTAGCGGATGTTATCCATAACGGTTGCGGTAAACAGGTGGGTATCCTGCAAGACGATGCCGAGTGAGCGGCGGAGGTCTGATTTTTTGATTTTATTGATATTGATGCCGTCGTAACGGATTTTTCCATCCTGAATATCGTAGAAACGGTTGATCAGGTTGGTGATCGTTGTCTTTCCAGCACCGGTGGAGCCGACAAAGGCGATCTTCTGACCTGGTGTTGCGTAGAGATCTACGTTATGAAGCACAATTTTATCCGGATTATAGCCGAAATCCACATCATCGAACACCACATCACCGGTCAGCCTGATATAGTCAACGGAGCCGTCTGCCTGATGGGTGTGCTTCCATGCCCAGATACCGGTGTGCTTGTCGGTTTCGGTCAGGCCTCCATTTTCTTCTTTTGCATTGACCAGAGTTACGTAGCCGTCATCGGCTTCCGGTTTTTCATCGAGCAGTGCAAAAATACGTTCGCTTCCGGCAAGTGCCATAACGATACTGTTTAACTGCTGGGAGATCTGGTTGATCGGCATGCTGAAGCTCTTGTTAAAGGTTAAAAAGCTTGCAAGCTTACCGAGGGTAAAGCCGCCGAAGCCACCGAGGGCAAGCACGCCGCCGACCATGGCACAGAGCACATAGCTTGTGTTACCGATCTGTGCGTTGACCGGTCCTAAATAGTTTGCATAGCGGTTGGCATTGTAGGCGCTGTCGAAAAGCTTATCGTTAATCTTATTAAACGCTTCGATATTTTCTTCTTCATGGTTAAAGACCTTAACGACTTTCTGCCCGTTCATCATCTCCTCAATAAAGCCGTTGACACATCCGAGATCCTGCTGCTGTGCAAGGAAGTAGCGGCTGCTTGAGCCAGCAAACCTGCTTGTGACAAAAAGGGTTATGCCGACCATCGCAAGTGTCAGAATGGTTAAAGGTACATTTAAGACAAACATCATGACAAGCACACCGGCAACAGTGATTGCAGAGTTTAACATCTGCGGCATGCTCTGACTGATCATCTGGCGGAGCGTATCAATATCGTTTGTGTAAACCGACATGATATCGCCGTGGGAATGGGTATCGAAATAGCGGATCGGGAGATCCTGCATATGCTCAAACAACTGATCGCGCAGCGCTTTTGTTGTTCCCTGGGTGACATAAATTAAAATTTTGGAATATCCATAGGTTGATAAAATACCAACTGCGTAAAAGCATCCGACTCTTGTGAGTGCGGCAAGAAGTGGCGCAAAATCCGGTGTTTTTTTACCGAGCAGTGGTGTGATATAGCTGTCAATTAACGTCTGCATAAACATCGTTCCCTGAATGTTTGCGATGACGCTGATAAAAATGAAAATAACAACGGCAAAGCAATGGATGGCATAGCGCTTAAATACAAAGCCCATCAGCCTGCAAAAAAGTTTTCCGGGATTTTTGATTTTCGCTTTTGGTCCGTGTGGTCCCTTTGGTCCTGGCATTATGCGGCACCTCCTTCATCGAAATCTCCGCCGCCCTGTGTCTGCGATTCGTAGACATCGCGGTAGATCGTATTGTTTTTCAGTAATTCTTCGTGTGTTCCAAAGCCGTCAAGTTTACCATCATTCATGACAATGATGTGATCGGCATCCTGGACGGATGAGATGCGCTGTGCGATAATGAGCTTCGTTGTTCCTGGAATGGATTCACGGAAGGCTTTTCTTATCTTTGCGTCGGTTGCGGTATCAACCGCACTGGTGCTGTCATCTAGGATTATGATTTTCGGCTTTTTTAAGAGGGCGCGCGCAATGCAAAGGCGCTGTTTCTGGCCACCGGATACATTGGTTCCACCCTGTTCGATATGGGTGTTATACTGATCCGGGAACTGGCGGACGAATTCATCTGCACATGCCTGGCGGCAGGCTTCGATGCATTCTTCATCAGTTGCATTTTTATTCCCCCAGCGGAGGTTGTCGTAGATGGAACCGCTGAATAAGACATTATTCTGAAGCACGACAGATACCTGGTCACGAAGCGCGGTCATGTCATAGTCGCGGACATCAATGCCTCCGACTGAGACGGAACCGGAATCGACATCATAAAGGCGGCTGATCAGGTTGACAAGACTCGATTTTGAGCTTCCGGTTCCACCGATGATACCGATTGTTTCCCCGGATTTTATCGTGAGGGAAATATCATCAAGTACCGGTGTGTCGGAGGTTTTCGAGTAGCTAAAGGTAACATGGTCGAAGCAGATGGAACCATCAGAAACCTCATAGACCGGATGAAGTGGATTTTTCAGTGCGCTTTCTTCGGTCAGAACCTCACAGATACGTCTTGCACTTGCACCGCTCATGGAAATCATGACAAATACCATGGAGAGCATCATAAGGCTCATTAAAATATTCATACAATAGGTAAGCAGTGCCATCAGGTCACCGGTCTCAAGGGAGCCGGAAACAATCATGTTTGCACCAAGCCAGCTGATGAAAAGAATACAGCTGTATACGGTAAGCTGCATCAGGGGAGCGTTCCACACAACGACATTTTCAGCTTTTACAAGAAGCTTTTTGATATTGTCACTTGCGGTTTTAAATTTTTCCTTTTCAAAACTTTCGCGGACATATGCCTTTACCACGCGGATTGCGGATACATTTTCCTGGACACTTTCGTTTAAGTCATCGTATTTTAAGAACGCATTCTGGAAATACTTCATGGCAGTCATGGTGATAAGGATTAAAAAGCCTCCGAGAATGATAACAGCGACAAGATAGATCATGGCGATTCGCGGACTGATGAAAAAGGACATTGCCATGGCACAGATCAGACTTGCCGGTGCGCGCATGCACATACGCAGAATCATCTGGTAAGCATTCTGCACGTTTGTGACATCCGTTGTCAGGCGTGTGACAAGACCGGATGTATTGTATTTGTCGATATTGGCAAAGGAAAAGGTCTGGATCCGTTCAAACATTGCCTTTCTTAAGTTGCGGCCAAGTCCCATGGCAGCCTTTGCACCATATCTTGCGCCGAGACAGCCGGCGGTAAGGCTGAACAGGGCAGCTACGATCATCCAGGCACCGGTTACGTAGATGTGGTGGGTATCGCCCTTGTTGACACCGTCATTGATGATTGATGCCATAAGGAAAGGGATGATCGTTTCCATTAAAACTTCGAGTAACATAAAAATCGGAGTAGCGATCGAGGCTTTTTTGAATTCCTTGATCTGTGCTCCTAACGTTTTTAGCATAAGATCCCTTCTTTCTGTAAAAAATACTTGATTTTTAAAAGTTAGTGTGCTAACTATATAGTTATAGTACGAAATACCAGATTTGTCAATCAGGATTCAGGTGTCAAAAGGGAGAGATCATGTCAGAAGAGATAAGAAGACTCCGTCCGGAGGAGACGTATGGGCATAAGCTGCGTATGCTGCACAACTGCATTGAAAAATATATGGATGCGGGAAGAATCCATGATGATGAGGGCTTGACTGGTGTCCAGTGTTCAACGATCGCGTTTCTAATCCAGAAGGAGAGAGAAGGAAAAATTGTATTTCAAAAGGATATCGAGGCAGCATTTTCCATATCCGGGGCAACTGCCTCAAATATTTTAAAGGGGATGGAGAAAAAGGGGCTGATCGTGCGTGTGGCAGTGGAGGAGGATGCAAGATTAAAAAAGATTGTTTTGACCGACCGTGCCTACATGTGTGACAGGCGGGCAATGAAACGGATTTTTTCTATAGAACAGGCGATCCGGTGCGGTATGACAGACGAGGAAGCAGCTCTTTTTATGGAGCTTTTGTCGCGTGCGCTTTTCAATGTGGAGGAGCTGTGCCGTGCGGCGGATCAATCATAAATAACAGGAAACAATAAGAATGACAGAAAGAAAAATAAAAGTTATTCTTATCTGATAATTTATAAAATTATGGAAAAAAGCGTTGCATATCAGGGGATTGTGGCGCTTTTTCCCATTTTTTCCATGTTCTGTCAGACCACAGAATATAGTTAAATAAGGTTGACAAAGACACTATATATAGTATAATTGAAAATGTTCCCTGCAGACATGACAATGGGACAGGACGAGAACAACAAAGAGAGAGGATGTATGGATAGATGAAGATAATTAAGCGCAGCGGAAGCGAGGATGTATTTGATTCTGCAAAGATTGTTGCTGCAGTCCAAAAGGCAAATGAGTCCGTGATTGACTATGAAAAGCTGGATAACAACCAGATTCAGGAGATTGCAGACAATGTTGAGGTGGCATGTGAGAACATGAAGCGTTCTCCAAGTGTGGAAGAGATTCAGGATATGGTTGAGAATCAGCTGATGAATCATCGTGCGTTTAATGTTGCACGTAATTATATTACGTATCGTTATAAAAGGGCGCTGGTGCGCAAATCGAATTCAACAGATGAGCAGATTTTAAGCCTGCTTGAATGTAATAATGAGGAGGTAAAGCAGGAGAATTCCAATAAGAACCCGACGGTAAACAGTGTACAGCGTGATTATATGGCTGGCGAGGTCAGCAAGGATATCACAAGACGATTCCTGCTTCCAGAGGATATCGTGGAAGCACATGAAAAGGGCATCATTCATTTCCATGATTCGGATTATTTTGCACAGCACATGCATAACTGCTGTCTTGTTAACTTAGAGGATATGTTACAGAATGGAACCGTAATTTCTGAGACGATGATCGACCGTCCAAAGAGCTTTTCCACTGCCTGCAATATTGCGACTCAGGCGATTGCGCAGATTGCAAGCTCCCAGTACGGCGGACAGAGTATTTCCCTTGCGCATCTTGCTCCGTTTGTCCAGGTAAGCCGTGAGAAGTTCCGCAGGCAGGTTGCCGCAGAATTTGCCGCAATCGGACTTGAGCTGGATGAAGAGAAGATCAACGAAGTCGCAGAGCTTCGCGTAAAGGAAGAGATTAACCGTGGTGTCCAGATGATCCAGTATCAGGTGATCACCCTCATGACAACAAACGGACAGGCTCCGTTTATTACCGTATTTATGTATTTGGATGAGGTAAAGGATCCACAGACAAGAGCGGATCTTGCATCGATCATCGAGGAGATGCTTCACCAGAGAATCAAGGGCGTGAAAAATGAGAAGGGTGTCTTTATCACCCCAGCTTTTCCAAAGCTCATCTATGTATTGGAAGAGGATAATATTACAGAGGATGCACCATACTGGTATCTGACAAAGCTTGCAGCAGAATGTACCGCAAAGCGTATGGTTCCGGATTATATTTCCGAGAAGAAGATGAAAGAGCTTAAGGTCGATAAAAATGGAGAGGGACACTGCTATACCTGCATGGGCTGCAGAAGCTTTTTAACACCATATATTGATCCAGAGACAAACAAACCGAAATATTACGGCCGCTTTAATCAGGGTGTTGTGACGATTAACCTTGTAGACGTTGCCTGCTCTTCCGGAAGGGATGAGAAGAAGTTCTGGGAGATTTTCGATGAGCGCCTTGAGCTTTGCTACCGGGCACTGATGTGCAGACATAAGAGACTGCTTGGAACTCCATCGGACGTTGCACCGATTTTATGGCAGAATGGCGCGCTTGCAAGACTGAAAAAGGGAGAGACAATCGACAGGCTGTTATTCGGCGGATATTCTACGATCTCACTCGGCTATGCAGGTCTTTGTGAGTGTACCCGTTATATGAAGGGTGTTTCCCATACCGATCCGGAAGGAACGCCATTTGCACTTGCAGTCATGAAACATTTGAATGATGCATGTCAGAAGTGGAAGGAAGAACAGAATATGGATTTCAGTCTCTATGGAACCCCGTTAGAATCCACAACCTATAAATTTGCAAAATGCTTACAGAAGCGTTTTGGCATTATTCCGGGTGTTACAGATAAGAACTACATCACAAACAGCTATCATGTGCATGTCACCGAGGAGATGAATGCATTTGACAAGCTGAAATTCGAATCCCAGTTCCAGGAGCTTTCTCCGGGAGGCGCAATCAGCTATGTTGAAGTTCCGAACATGCAGAACAACATCGATGCCGTGCTTTCAGTGATGCAATATATTTATGAAAATATTATGTACGCAGAGTTGAATACCAAGAGCGATTACTGCCAGGTATGTGGTTACGATGGAGAGATCCGGATCATCGAGGAGGAAGGCTCTGGTAAGCTGATCTGGGAATGCCCGAATTGCGGTAACCGCGATCAGGATAAGATGAGTGTAGCCCGCCGTACCTGTGGATACATTGGGACACAGTTCTGGAATCAGGGACGGACGCAGGAGATCAAGGAACGTGTGCTTCATCTGTCCACACCGGAGTTTGATGCACAGATGAATCCAAATTCCAAGAAATAAAATCAAAAATCAGGGGAAGCTGCTATGAATTATGGACAGATTTATTATGCAGACGTAGCGAATGGAAATGGCTGCCGGACATCGCTTTTTGTGTCCGGCTGCACCCACCACTGTGAGGGCTGCTTCAATGAGATGACATGGGATTTTTCCTATGGGCATCCTTACACAAAAGAAACCGAAGACAAAATTATTGAATCCTTAAAGCCTTCCTATATTGCAGGACTTACGATCCTAGGCGGTGAGCCAATGGAGCAAAAGAACCAGAAGGAAGTGCATGCACTTATTATGCGGATGCGAAAAGAAGTCTGCCATGGCACGGTCTGGATCTATTCCGGTTATACATGGGAGGAGCTTATTGATCCGGATAATAAAAGATGCCGCAGCGCATACACGGATGAGATTCTTCGGAATATCGATATCCTTGTAGACGGTGAATTCGTGCAGGAGAAGAAGAATATTGCGTTAAAATTCCGCGGAAGCGAAAACCAGCGTGTGATCGACGTACCACGGACACTTTCCGCTGGGCAGGTTGTCTTGTCCCCTTATGGCGATAATTGATGATAGGCAATTGCGAAACTCATAATTGTGTTGAATTTCATTGTGAACTGTAAAATAATTTACAAAATTTGGTTGACATATGCCGTATGCCGTGATATTATAACTGAGCTGTCGCGGTGAGCGGCTTTACAGAGCAGCAAAACACACAGCCGGAACAGACCAGTGGACACCTGAGAGCTGATCCGACAGAAAAAGACAGTAGCTTGCATGGAAATGTAAGAAAATGTAAAAAGTTGTTGACAAAGCGGAATGCTTATGGTAATATAAATAAGCTGTCGCTGATACGACAACAAAGGACTTTGATAACTGAACAGTGAAAAACCTTGAAAGATTCAATGGGAATTATTCAGGCAAATCAAAAGATTTGACGAACAGCATCGAAAGATGCACCTTTAAACTTGAAATCAAAGGATAAATTTAGCCAAGCTAAGTTTTGA
>CAKRLN010000037.1 GCA_934359535.1 uncultured Lachnospiraceae bacterium | reverse complement strand
AGATTGTTGCATGCCATAACCGGGTTGTGAATCAGGCGTCTCCAATTGTAGATACCCGATTGCAGGATGGCTCCCGTGTGCATATTGTATTGTCACCGATTGCGCTTGATGGTTCGGCAATGTCAATCCGGAGATTTCCAAAGAAACCGATGACGATGGACAAGCTGATACAGACAGGTTCCATTTCTGAAGAGGCAGCAGGATTCTTGCAGACGCTGGTAAGAGCCAGATATAATATTTTTATCTCCGGGGGAACATCCTCTGGAAAAACGACTTTTCTAAATGCATTATCGCAGTATATTCCAACAGATGAACGGGTGATTACAATTGAAGATTCTGCAGAATTGCAGATTCAGGGGGTACGAAATCTGGTGCGTCTTGAAACGAGAAATGCAAATGCGGAGGGCGTTACGGCAATTACGATTCGTGATCTGATCCGGACATCTTTGCGTATGCGGCCGGATCGTATTATTGTTGGGGAATGCAGAGGAGCGGAAACGCTTGATATGTTACAGAGTATGAATTGCGGTCATGATGGAAGTCTGTCGACCGGACATGCGAATTCCTGCCGGGACATGTTATCACGTTTGGAAACGATGACAATGATGGCAGGGATGGAGCTTCCGCTTCTTGCAATCCGCCAGCAAATTGCCTCTGGAATTGACATTCTGGTGCATCTTGCAAGGATACATGACAAAAGTCGAAGGGTAATGGATATTGTAGAACTGGATGGTATGCTGGAAGGGGAGATTTGTCTTCATCCGCTTTATCAGTATCAGGATGGAGAACTAAGACCTACCGGGAAACTAAAAAATACGAAAAAGCTTGAAATGGCAGGGATTGGATGGACTATACAGAATATCACATGAATGTGAGGGAAAAATTTCAGATTGCTGCGGTTTCAGGTGGAATTACGATTCTGATTGCATATTTATTTTATGATAGCTGGAAAGCGGGTATTTATTTTCCGTTTATATGCTATATCGTGCGAAAACAGACAAAACTAGCAAAAAAACGGAAAAGAATACAATTGCTGATGAAGCAGTTTCAAGATACCATGCAGGCGGTATGTACGGCGGTTGCAGCGGGAATGTCAATAGAGAATGCGTGGAGAGAGGCAGAAAAGGAAATCAGAATGCTTTATGGAGAGCAGGCGGATATGGCTTTAGAGCTTGGTGTCATGAATCAGTCAGCGAAGCTTCGCATTCCATTGGAACAGACATTGCTTGATTTTGCCAGACGGTCCGGAATTGAAGATGTTATGAGCTTTGCAGAAGTTTTTTCTTTTGCCAAAAGAGGGGGAGCTAATTTTGTACATATGATAGAGAATACAACCGATCATATGCGGGACAAATTTGAGACAGAGGAAGAAATTCAAATTCTGGTTGCATCAAAAAAATATGAACAAAAAATTATGAGTATCGTACCGATCCTTATACTTGCGTATCTGAAGCTTACATCAGGAGAGTATCTTGATATTTTGTATGGAAACTGGTTTGGTATCCTGTTTATGACTGGATGCTTGATTATGTATGGAGGAGCGCTTGTGCTTGCAGGGAAAATTCTTGATATTAAAGTGTGATTCCAGGAGCATGCATATAGAAATGGAGGAAAAACGGGGGCAGTGAAAATAAAAAGACAGGAGCCCGGGGAGGGGAGCAGGGATGAAGAGTTTATTTTAAACGTGGGAGAAACAATTAAGGATTATTCTTATCAGATTACAGTTGAAGAGCAAAAGCTTACCAGGGAGGAGGCAAATGAGCTTCTCCTTGCAGCTAAGGACGAAATTGACCATAGTTTTTTCGGAAAAAACCAAGCTGGCGAAGATGAAACCGCCAGGTATGTTACAGCAGATGTAAATCCTAGAACGGTTTATCAGAATGGACTTGTAGAAGCTGAGTGGTTCTTTAGCGATTACCAGATTGTAGATGAAGAAGGAAAGATTGAGCAGGAAGAATTGCCAGAAGAGGGAATTTTGATTGAAACGCAGGTTCTGCTTTCCTGTGGAGAAATAGAGCAGGAATATCAGTTTGGCTTTCGCGTATATCCAAGACCGCTTGATGAAAAAGCACAGCTTTTAAAGCTGATTGACAACGAAATAAAAAAAAGCCAGGAAAAACAGGGGGAGGAATATCTTGAACTCCCAGAAGAAATATCCGGGCAAAAGCTCTCATGGGAGCAGCCACGGGAACATTATGGCTATAAGCTGGCAGTGCTGTTTGCAGCAGCACTGGTTTTAGGAAAAATTGCACAAAGAGAGAAGGAAAAGGAGAAACAGAAAAAACGTGAAGAACAGCTAAAGTTGGATTATCCAGAAATGGTCAGCAAGCTTACAATTTTACTTGGTGCTGGAATGTCGGTTAAACAGGCATGGAATAAAATTTCAGATCAATATCGTGGTGATGAAAAGAATAAAAAGGAAAGACCAAGGCTGGTCTATGAAGAAATGATGAAAACAAGCAGGGAGATGGAGGATGGTATGGGAGAGAGGAGTGCATATCAAAGGTTTGCAGAGCGGACGGGAGTTCAGCTGTACCGGAGATTTGTCAGACTTCTATTACAGAACATGAGTAAGGGATCAGCCGGAATTTATGAATTGTTGGAACTGGAAACGCAAAATGCCTATTTAGAGAGAAAAAATTATGCAAAAAAGCGTGGAGAAGAGGCGGGGACAAAAATGCTTCTTCCGATGATGCTTATGCTTGGAATTGTAATGGCAATTGTACTTGTTCCAGCACTTATCAGTTTTCAGATATAGGGAGGGGATTATATGTTAGGATTTGATAAATTTCTTGCAGAAGAGGATGCGGTGGGAGTAGTAGAGCTAATTTTAATATTGGTGGTCCTGATTGCACTTGTTTTAATCTTTAAGAAGCAATTGACAAGCCTTGTAAACAGTATTTTTAAGAAAATTACAAGTGAGGCAGGCAAGGTTTGAGAAAAAACAAGGGAAGTCTGACGGTGTTCGCAGCACTTAGCCTTATGTTGGTTGCAGCTGTTTTGTTTGCTTTGTTAGAAGGAGCGAGAAATATAGAGCTCAAAAGATTAGCAAAAATAAAGACAGATGCTTCAATTGAATCTTTGTTTGCCTGTTATGAAAAGCCATTTTGGGATACTTATGAGCTTCTTGGACTTGACTGCTCGGATGCGATGGGGGAATGGTCTTTAGAGGAAGCTGCTCTATTTGCAATGGACATGGCTGGGCGCATGGGAGGAACGGATCTGCTCGGTATCGTGCCAAGTCATGTTGAGATTACATCCTGCATGCTGTTAACAGATGGTGAAGGTGCTGTATTTGAAAAAGCTGTTGCTTCTTATATGAAGGAACATCTGCTTCTTGATTCGGTAAAGGAAATGTATCGAAATTATCAGTCGATGGATGCAATCAGGGATGGTTGCGAGAACGTGGATGAAGCAATGGAAGCGGGACAGGAAGCTTTAGAAAATCAAAAGAATGAGATAGATCTGGAGGATCAGACAAAGCAAAGCCAGGAGGTGGAACCTGTCAATAATCCAATGAATCAAATCGAAGATGCAAAGAAAAAAGGAATTATAGCATTAGTACTGCCAGATGATATGAATTTGTCTGGAAAACAGCTTGAAAATACAGGACAGCTTTTGTCAAAACGGAAAAAAGTGATAGGAACTGCAGGAAGTGACACGGTGAAAAATACCTGGTATGACCGTGCAGGTATGAACTGTTATCTTGCAGAATATATGGGGAACCTTCGTCAGCCAGCGGAAAAAGGAGAGCTCTGTTATGAGCTTGAGTATATTTTGGCAGGAAAGCAAAATGATGCAGAAAATATAAAGTCAACATTCAATAAGCTGGTTTTAATAAGAGAAATGGCGAATCTTACATATCTGCTTTCCGATGTAAACAAGGTGAAAAAAGTATCTGAAATGGCGGCAATACTGGGCGGAGCATCGGCAAACCCTGCGGTAGCAGGCGCAGTGGAGCTTGGAATTCTTACGGCATGGGCATATGCGGAAAGTATTCTTGATGTTCGGACTCTTGTTAATGGTGGAAAAATTGCGATAGTAAAAAGTCCGGCACAATGGACTTGCGAGGCAGAGGCAATTGCAGAAATTACATCAGGATATCAGATGGCAAAAGAGTGTTCAAATGGCATTACTTATGAACAGTATCTGGAAAGTATGTTGTTTGCGGTATCAGAAAAGGAGATTGCATTTCGGGCAATGGAGCTAATGGAACGGTCATTGCAAAAACTGACGGAATGTGAAACGATTTGTCTGGATCATTTTGTTGTATCTGCAGAAATTGAGATGACCTATGAATGGAAAGGGATTTTTTCACCATTTATATGGATTGGAAATATACCAGAAGGAGGTTATCAGACAAAATGCAGCAGCTCTTATTCCTATATTTCCCAATAGAACAACAGCCTGGATAAAAAAATGAATTTTACCCGGATGGATCAGGGTGTCTCTGTGTCAATTACCAGTTTTTAGTATTGAAAATCTCTCCCAGATCATGAAAAAGTGGCGTCATACGATTAGGGAGACACCCTGATGCATCTGGGCAGCTGAAAGGGGCAGACGGTGGAAAAGACAGGAAATCGAATAAAAAAAGGATCTTTTACGCTTGAAGCGGCTGTGATTATACCGCTTACTGCAGGCTTTTTTGCCGTTATACTTATGTTTTTTCGGATTCTTCAGATAGAAATGCAGGTGCAGTCCTGCCTGATCTATGCAGGAAGAATAACTGCTGTGCAGGCAGATGATGAGAATGAGGATTGGATACTGGCATGTGCAACTGCAACATTTTATAAAAGCATTGCGGAGCATGCAATTTTTGAACAGTATGTGAAAGGCGGAAGAAAAGGGATTTCTCTTGCGTCATCGAAAGCTTCTGGAAATTATGTGATTTTAGAGGCAGATTATATGATCAAAATACCGGTAGGTTTCTTTCATATTAATAGTTTTTCTATTTCACAAAGCTGCATAAGCAGAAAGTGGACAGGTAGTGAGGCCGGAAAAGATATAAAAGAAGAAAACTGGGTATATGTTACACCAGAAGGAAGTGTTTATCACAGGAAAAAGACATGTACTTATCTGGATCTTTCTATAAAAAGCTGTACTGTAGAACAGGTGGTGGGAAGAAGAAATAAAAGTGGGCAGAAATACCGCGTATGTATACAATGCGCAGATCAAAATACCGGAATTTCATGGGTCTATATTACAGATTATGGGGAATGTTATCATGCTGATCCAGCGTGTAGTGGATTAAAAAGAACGGTACACCATATTCCTTTGTCAGAGACAGAGGGAAGAAGACCATGTTCAAAATGTGGTAAATAGGGGGGAAGAAATTGGAACATATCAGATGGATAACAGCATTTTTATTTCTTGGTGTTGACAGTATTCGGGATATACGTACAAAAACAATTTTTACCCGGATAACAATTTTAGCAGCAATTGCTGGTATTATTTATTGCCTGATGGATTCTTCGTATCCGGTTATGGAATGTGTCGGAGGAATTCTGCTTGGAGTGGCAGTCTGTTTTCTTGCTTTTATGACAAGAGAAGCTATTGGTTATGGCGATGGGCTGGTTATGCTTGGATTGGGAGCATTGATCGGTGGAAAGAATTGTTTTGCGTCAAGTATGGCAGCGCTTATCATGTCAGGCGTGTTTGCTGGTTTTCTGCTGTTATTCAGACGGGCAAAAAAGCAGGATCAGATTGCATTTGTTCCATTTCTGTTTCTAGGTACAGTGACAGTAAAGGTGGTTATCGGTATATGAAGGGGAGTTTGACGATTGAAGCAGCTGTTGTTATTCCGGTATATTTGTTTACTATGGTAGCGGCACTTCAGATTGGAATTGGTTTTTATTGTGAAATACGCGAAGAACAGCAGGAAGTAACATTACAGGAGCTTTGGCTGGTTCATGATTTTTATAAATATCAGGCATGGAAAGGAACTAGGGATGATTAATCGAGAGGTAATTTATGACCGCAATCTGACAGGGAGTTATATGAAAATTCCTGTGAGTATTGGCCATGAGTTTGATGAAAAAATGATGCTGCGCAGGAAACTGCCGGGGCTGCTTTCAGTGGAGCGTTGTAATATCGATGGAGTTGGGCAGTATTGGTATAACATTTCAGGAAAACAATCCTTAGATACGTTTTGCCGTATACAGAATATCGGGGTAGAATTTGTAGAACGGATGATTATCAGTATCTGTAGTGAGATTGAAATTTTAGAACGGAATTTTCTGGATCAAAACTGTCTGCTTTTGGATCCGGAACAGATTTTTATTTCAAATCAGAATCAGGAAGTTATTTTTGCAGTCTATCCCGGGCATCATGAGTCTCTTGCAGTCGGGTTTCAGCAGTTGATGGAATATCTTTTGACAAAAATTGATCATGAGGATCCGGAAGCAGTTCGTTCCGGCTATATGATCTATGAAAAGACGCTGGATGAAGCATACAACATTATGGATATCCGGGATGAAATTGTACAGCGGAGAAATGAGGCAGATCAGCAGAATGATCATGGAGAAATGGAAGACAGCGGATCAGATGGTATATACGAGCTGAAAATGGAAGAAAAAAGCAGATACAGGAAGGTGAATGATCAAAAGCTGGAAAAGAAAAGGATTGAGGAAAAAGATGATGGAAAAGAAGTGGAACAAAAAATATGCCTTTCAGATTGGATCAGGCGGGAAATAAAAAAGAAATATGAAGAATGGATAGAAAAATTTCCTGCTTTGGATACATGGAAGAAAAAGGTAGGAAAAGATAAAATTGGTCCGGGAAAAGGGAAGTCAAAACAATTTGTAGTTTATCCAGATGAACCGGAGGAGGAGACACCGATAGAAATCCATCCAACGGTATGTCTGGGTGAGTATCGTATACACCCAGAAGGAATTCTTATGTATCAGGGAACAGAGCAGATGCCGGATCTAAGAATGAACGGACAGGTTATCCGGGTTGGAAAAGCGGAGGATGCAGAGCTTAAGATTTCAAAGGATACGATCAGCCGGTATCATGCAAGAATTGATGTGCAGGATAACGAATATTATATTGAGGATCTGAATTCGACAAACGGAACTTATGTGAATGAAGAAATATTACCATATAAAGAAATAAGAAAACTGAAATCGAATGATGTGATTCGCTTTGGAGATGTAAAATATCGTTTCTTATAGCATAATGGGCTGGTGTTATTATATAATGGACACCGGAGGAAATGAACATGGAAGTTATGCACAAAATCGATTCTTACAGAAAATATATGGTTACGATCCTTTTAATCGCGGTAAATATTATCGTATTTGTAGTACTTTCTTTCCAGGGAGATACAGAGCAGGCGGCTTTTATGGCGGAGCATGGAGCAATGTATCCGGATCTTATCGTAAAGGAGGGGGAATGGTGGAGACTGTTTACAGCAGTATTTCTTCATTTTGGATTTCGGCATCTTATCAATAATATGTTTCTTCTGGGATGCGTTGGTTCGAGGCTGGAAGCAGGTATAGGGCATATCCGTTATCTCCTTGTATACCTGGTGGCAGGTCTTGGGGGGAATCTTCTCTCATTATGGCAGATGATATCGAGCGGCGATTATGCTGTTTCGGCAGGTGCATCTGGAGCGATATTTGGCCTTATGGGAGCACTTCTCCTTCTTGTAATCAGACATCATGGGCACTATGAGGCTCTGACAACAAAGGGACTGCTCTTTATGGCATTATTTTGTCTTTATTGTGGGTACAGTACAGAGGGAGTAAATAACTGGGCTCATCTAGGTGGACTTGCCAGTGGGGTTCTTTGCAGTCTTTTGCTATTGATTTTCTAAGGAAAAATCAATATACTGAAAATAGATCAGGTGATTGGAGATACAGCAGATGAAAATCAATATTTACTATGGTGGAAGAGGTCTTTTGGATGATCCGACATTATATGTTTTAAATAAAATGGAAGAGGTGCTAAACGAGCTTCGTGTAAGTGTGCACCGCTTTAATATTTATGAACATAAGAATGAGATTGCGACACTGCCGCAGACAATTGGGGATGCGGATGGAATTATTCTGGCGACAACGATCGAATGGCTTGGAATCGGTGGATATATGCAGCAGTTTTTAGATGCATGCTGGCTTTATGGAGATAAGGAGAAGATCAGCAATACCTATATGCAGCCGATCGTTATGTCTACGACATATGGAGAACGGGAGGGTGAGCTTACGCTTGCGAATGCATGGGAGATCCTTGGAGGACTGCCCTGTGCCGGATTATGCGGATATGTGGATGATCTGGTAGAATTCCAGATGAATACGGATTATACGCTTATTATTGAGAAGAAAGCGGAGAATTTATATCGAACGATTTCCCAGAGGGTGAAGAGTCTGCCGAACAGTAATCAGGCAGTACGGCAGAGGGTGCTGCGAACGCAGCAGCTTAGTCTGACACCACAGGAGAGTGAGCAGCTATCTAAATATGTTTCAGATGACAGTTATGTAAAGAAACAGAAAGAGGATATCAAAGAGCTTGCGTCCATGTTTAAGGATATGCTTGGAATGGCAAAAACAGAGGGAGATAATCCATATATCGAAGAGTTAAAAGCTCACTTTGTACCGAAGACAGACTGTAAGGCAAGCTATTTATTTACCTTTGATGGATTTAAAAAGCCGTTATTTATTTCAGTCGACCACGAGGAATTGTCAATTTATTATGGCGAAGAGACAGCAGATGTGCTTGTACGGCTCACACCGGAAGTGATGCAGGCAATTCTGGATGGAAGGATGACATTCCAGAGAGCCTTTATGACCGGGGAAATGACGGCAAAGGGTGATTTTAAGACGCTGCGGATGTTAGATCAGATATTCCATCTGTCATAGATTCAGCTGGAAGCAGAGAAAGCCGGAAGTGTGATGGTAAACGTAGTACCTTTTTGTGGGATAGAGCGGCAGGACAGGCTGCCATTATGGGCTTCTATGATATTTTTCGTGATAACAAGACCGAGCCCGTTTCCATTTTCTTTCGAGGTAAAGAAAGGGGTATAGAGCCGATTTAAGGTATCTGCATCCATACCGCAGCCGGAATCGGTGATATCAATGCAGACATTATTTTCGTTGCGATAGGCGTGTACCAAAACAGAGCCGGATGCACCAACTGCTTCGTAGGAATTTTTCAAGAGATTGATGATGGCTTCCTTCATGCGGAGTGAATCGACAAAGATATCCGGGAGCTCTGGATCGGTAGAAAAAGTACATAAAACACTGCTTTTTTCAAAGCTGGCATAGGTAGAATTTTTAATCTGATCCATAAAATCCAAGACTTTGACAGGAGCACATTCAGGATCCTTTGCAAGCTTTGCAGTGGACAATTCAGTAATTATGCTGCGCAGATTCTGAACATCGGAAAGCGTGTCATCCCAATAATGAAAGCCGGTTACTTCCGGGTGTTGTTTTTGAATCAGCTGAAGAGAGCTGTTGATCAGGGCAACGGTGTTTTTAATTTCATGAAAAATATGCTGATAGTCTTCTTTGTTTAACATAAGCGGTTCCTCTCCTATGATTCCTTAGCAAGAAGTTTAGCATTTTCAACATGTGAATGCAATCATTTACATTCTACATAATTCGACGATCATTCGACATATATTAGTAAAGGAGATAGAGAAAATGAAAGATAATAATTGTATTTTCTGCAAACTGGCAAATGGAGAAATTCCGACAAATGCAATTTATGAGGATGATGATTTTAAGGTGATTTTAGATGCAAGTCCGGCATCCAAAGGACATGCACTGATTCTTCCGAAGGAGCATTATGCAAACATTTATGAGATAGATGATGAGATTCTTGCAAAGGCATCAAAGCTTGCGAAGAAGATCATTACCCATGAGAAGGATGTATTAAAATGCGATGGGTATAATGTCGTACAGAATAATGGGGAAACAGCCGGACAAACGGTGTTCCATTATCATATGCATTTGATTCCGCGATACGCAAAAGAGGATAATGCAGGTGTACTTGAGTGGAAGCATAAAGAATTCAGTGATGAAGAAATGACACAGATCTGCCACGATATGAAGATGTAAGCGGACAATATTTCGTTAAATGAATGATATTGTAGAAGAAAACAGCAGTAGTATGGTTTTGAAACCATAGTGCTGCTGTTTTGTTTTATCGGGAAACTTCCTGGATTAAATTTATGATTGTCCCGATGGAGTCCATCTGGCCGCTTTCTTCCATCGCATGAATGTAGTCACTGCGTTTTTTATATACGCTTTGGATCGTGTCGAGAAGAAGTTTGTCGGTTAAGGTTTCTTCGTCAAGAACACATGAAAATCCCTGCTTTTCAAAGGAACGTGCATTTAGAATCTGATCTCCACGGCTTGCTGAAGCAGGAAGTGGAATCAGGATATTTGGTTTATGCAGTGCAAGTAATTCACAGATCGAATTGGCGCCAGCTCTTGAAATAACAAGATCTGCAAGAGCAAACATATCCGTAAGCTCAGCATTGGCATATTCAAACTGTGCATAACCGAGAACACCTTTTAGCTGTTCATTAAGGTTGCCTTTTCCGCATAGGTGGATTACCTGGAAATGCTCTAAAAGCTCTGGCAGTACTTTGCGGACCGCTTCATTGATCGCTTTAGAGCCAAGACTGCCGCCGATAATCAGTAATACTGGTTTTTCGTGGTCAGAAAAGCCACAGTAAGAAAGTGCTTTTTGCGGATTACCACCAAACAATTCTTTTCGGATCGGGGAACCGGTAAGCACTGCTTTTTCTGCTGGAAGATATTTTAAGGTCTCTGGAAAATTACAGCATACCTTCTGGGCTCCAGGGATTGCCAGTTTATTAGCAAGACCAGGTGTAATATCGGATTCGTGGATGACTGCCGGAATATGACAGAACTTTGCAGCAAGAACCACCGGAACGGAGACAAAGCCGCCCTTTGAAAATACAACATCTGGTTTTAACTTATGCATCAGATGTACAGCCTGACCGTATCCTTTTAAAATCCGGAAAGGGTCTGAGAAATTCTTCCAGTCAAAATATCTGCGGAGTTTTCCGGAAGAAATTCCATAATATGGGATTTCTCGGTCTTCGATCAGTTTTTTTTCAATTCCGTTATAGGAGCCGATGTAGCTGATCTCATATCCGGCTTCTTTTAAAGAAGGCATCAGTGCGATGTTAGGGGTGACGTGGCCGGCTGTTCCACCGCCAGTCATGATGATCTTTTTCATGATGATATCCTTTCTTTTGTGCTGGCAGACAGCACCATGCACAATGATGAGTAACTCTACCTTATATTATACTTCCTTAACGAAAAGTCAACAAAAAAGACTTGTAAAAATAACTGGAAAGATTAAAATATAGTTAAAAATCAGATAACAAGGGAAGAAAGATAATTTGGGATCACGGTATTATCGACATTTATTTGAGTGCCAGGGAGACGTAATCATACAAAGTGGAAGTGTTCTGGATGATGAAACGAAGCAGAGGACAAGTTATGTCTATCTTGCAGGATATAATAATCAGAGGCTTTCAAAAAAATCTGTGCAGATCATGGACCGGCTTGAGAATGGAGCAGTTCTGGACCTGTGTATTCTTGGTGTCTGGACATGCTCTGCAATTATTGGTCTGCTCCATATTCTAAAAACACATCCGACCTACACGGTAATCCTGCCGTATATGACACCACTTCAAAGACTGCATCTGGCAGGGGGAGTTCCGACGGATTTTGGAGACCGGCGGGAGCTTATCTATTTTCTTGATTATCCATATGAGAGCCTTCGTAAAACGGGCGTGGAAAATATATATTTTTTATGTGGGAATGGGGAACCATTACAGGAAGATCCGGATTATCTTACGGATGGATACCATTTTACATTGGAGGATAAAGAACTGACCAAGCTGATCAATGGAATGGAAGGTCAGCGGATTCCGGTATTGAGATCCGGCTATATTAAAGAAAATAACTGGTTGTTTTATTTTGGAACTTTTGGTACGAGAGTTCTTCAGACAAGACAGTTTATGAAGGAATATTCGAAAGCGTCCAGTGGACGAAGGCATACAGAATATCAGAGACTGCAGGAGATGCTGAGTTGTTTTGAAAAAAGGTTTGGAGAATTTCCTTATCCATCGATTGTAATGTATCAGAGTCCTGTTTGTGATAGACCGTCCGAAACTGCGTCGCTTATGACGGGCAAGTCCTATCCGACAGGGAGAGGATGCAGTGCGGCAATTCCGGTTTGTGGAGAAAATTGTGCGCTTCGCTGTCAGCATGCAAATGATTACGAATATATGCAGAAGCACCGGGATAAAAAAAGAAATTGTGCACGTATGGGAATCTGGCATATGGGAAATGCAGATCTAAAGGAATATTTTCCACAGATTGCAGCATATTTCAGACCTTTTATCAACAAAACAAGGGCTCTTATGCTGTCAGATGGTGGAAGAAGGGATTACTGGAATCCACAGCTTATAAAGGAGCTTTCCGGAGAGGAAAATATTTATTGGATTACATCTGCAGAAAAATGTGTGGCACCGGAAACGCTGCTTGAAATTATGTCTGCACAGGGATATAACCGGCTGATTAATATTAATGAGAATTATGGCTTCTGTTTTTCCGGGTATCTGATTTCAGAGCAGCTTTAATGGGATGTCATAATATAGCGAAACTTGCGACGAAAAATACCTTGAGAACTCTTTTATCAATGGAAAACATCGGATACAATAAAATTAACTGCCAGGACAGGCAGTATCAACCAGAAAAGGAGTGATCAATATGGCTCAGTTATATGCACTGATCTATGAGTATGCAGTGCCTGCAATGTTAGGGATGCAGTTTGTGCTCATTCTGTTTGTGCTTATACTGATACATAAGATAAATGCTATGAAAAGAAAGACCGATCAGGTCATAGCAAAAGTAAACGATTACCTTACAGTAATTCTGGAAGACGAGCCGGAAGAATCCGGAGTACAACAGACAGAAAAGAAAAAAGAACAGACAAAGGCGCTTGACGCAGAGGAACAAAACCGCTTGATTTCAACGGTTTTACAGGAAATTTTTCCATAAACAGAATGGAAAAATAAGGGAAATTTGACAAGATGCATAGAATCTGCTATACTATCCATCGTAACAAATTCGTAACATTTGAAATATAATGTTTAAAAACGAAACATTAGTGTAATACTTCATGTATTGTATTGCACCATATGGAGGTTATGTATGAAGCTTAACAAAAAGGTGATTGAGAGCATTGTTGTCCTTTGTTCACTTTGCGTT
>CAKRLN010000036.1 GCA_934359535.1 uncultured Lachnospiraceae bacterium | reverse complement strand
ATCTGATACAGTGCATCATAAAGTGGTCTTAAATATGGATCAACCTTGCTCTGTAAATCTCCCGGCAGAAAACCAAGCTTCTCTCCGGCTTCAATCGCTGGTCTTGTCAGGATAATGCGGCTTACCTCTTCATTTTTGAAGGCGGTGATCGCCATTGCCATTGCAAGATAGGTTTTTCCCGTCCCGGCAGGTCCCATTCCAAATACGATCATTTTGTTGCGGATCGCATCGACATAATCTTTTTGTCCAAGTGTTTTCGGCTTTACTGGTTTTCCGGTAATTGTGTGGCAGATAACATCCTTGTCAATTTCTACAAGGGAGGATTCCTTCTTCTCTGCCAGAAGGGAAAGCGCATAGTTAACATTCTGCTCCGTAATGACATTGCCACGTTTCGAAAGCTCATACAGCTGCGTAAAAACTTCATTCGCAGCTGTAATCTGATTCTCATTTCCGATTATCTTGATTTTATCATCCCGTACAATAACTGTAACACCAAGTGTTCGTTCAATCTTTTTGATATATGCATCGAATTGTCCAAACACATTCGACATATGCTCCGCTTTCATGTTCATTATGATTTCATTCATGCTCATCCTGTGCAGTTCCTTCCTGATTGCTTTTTATTTCCGTGTCTTTTGGGACAGTCGGAACTTTTTTTATAATTGATTCACAGGCTTTTATTTCTCCTGTGATGGTATATGTATTTTTCCCATGTTTCATTCTAACATTTTTACTGAGAATTTGTACCCCGTTTTCCTCCAGATCCTTTAAAAAGTCATTCAATTCTTTTTGTGCCTCTGCTTTCGCTTCCTTTGTATCAATCTGCTCCGTTACCGTTTCATACGAATGATATGTTTTCCGTCCGGCAAAAATTGGCAGATAAAAATCAGGCGCAATATGAAGCTGATAATAATCTTCACTGATATGGGAATTCTTATACTTGGAAAATAACAGCGGGCTTTCAAAAATCCAGTCATCCCACTGAAGAAAAAAGCAGCTTTTGGTTTTTCCGTTTTCAAGCTCTACCTTACGGCTCACCGGAATGGAAGCCGTATAATCGTAAGAAACAATCCCATATACATCGGCATCTGCCGACTGATAATAATACTGGGCAATATCCCCGGAATCATTCCGGATCTCCTGACATCCAGATACAAGAAGGTCTCCCTTTTTTACCTGCTGGCCTGGCATAACACAAGGGGTTCCGCTTCGCGTGATCATGGATGTAATTTCGGCATCCTTCGTGGCTGTAAGATCATAACAGCTATCAGAAGAGGAAAGGGATTTTTCGGTTTCTGCCGGCTTTGATACAACTTCTTTCTGAAGGTTTTCCTGAAGCTCCACAACAAGCTTTGTTCCCTTAATATATACCGATGCCCAGATCACCTGTTCAAATTCCCTGCGAAGAGAAAGCTCAAGTGCCGGACAATCAATCTGCCCCTTTTTATCGCCAAATCCAGCTCCCTTTTTCTGCAGATAACCGATCATGGTATCCTCTGTAATGCTCGAATTTCCAACAATTTCAATTTTCCAGACAAATCCGGAATAATAAAAAAGCAAAAGTGCTGAGAGCAGAAATGCAGCAGGAAAAAGAATCCGTTTCCGGTAATGAAACAAAAAAAATGGCAGTCCATACCGTTTTTTTATTTGAAGCCTTGTATGTGTCTTTTTAAGAAATGGTTTACAGCAGGCTACTTCGTCCGCGTACATATAAAAAGAAAAATGATCCTCATCCTCTGCACGGATTCCCCAGATCGACAAATTCCGGCGAACACAAAGATTCATACAGCGTCTTGCATTCCTCCCTGAAAAGCAGACATAGACATACCCACGGAAACGCAAATAAAGCCAATGCATCATGAAAGAAATTGAATCTGCACGATTCTCCCCCGGATTTTTAAGCTGTCCTTCGTATAATATTCGATCATGAGCGCATTGCCGGTAATTTCAAGCTGCTGCTTGCAGCAGGCAATTAACATCTTCTGTTCCGAATAATACGAAATACCACGATGGTTTTCAACAATCAGCTCACGGTCTCCTGTCACCGACAGCACCGGCATGCTAAGGATCAGATCCTTCGGCAGTTCTAAGGTCTCTATTAAATTTTCGGAGAATTCTCCAGTGGGTTTTCTATGTTGGCTTTTCATAGTAAACTATATGAAGCCACAACAAGTCTTATGTTATTTATGATATGGTTCGTGGTTTATAATACGATAGCTCCGGTAGATCTGTTCCAAAAGGATTACCCGCATCAGCTGATGGGGAAATGTCATATTGGAAAAACTAAGACGGTAATCGGCCTGGGCTAAAACAGAATCGGAAAGTCCAAGCGAACCTCCGATCACAAAATAAATATGACTGACCCCTGATATTGCAAGTGCTTCCATTTTACGGGCCAGCTGCACGGAATCTGGCTGTTTTCCATCAATGGCAAGACAGATCACATAGCCATCGGCCTTCATCGCCTTTAACAGCCGTTCGCCTTCTTTTTCTTTGATCATCCTGCACTCGGTTTCCGATGCCTGATCAGGTGTTTTCTCGTCTGCAACTTCAATAATTTTTAATTTACAGTAGCGGCTAAGCCGCTTTTCAAATTCCCCGATCGCATCCCGGTAAAATTTTTCTTTTACTTTCCCTACGGTTAATATTGTCACATTCATCGTTTTATTATAACATATTATGGGAACGTTGCAATTACGAATCCAACATAATTTACCAAAAACGAAAATGAGGAGGATGTTATGAAAATTTATGTGGATCAGAAAACAAAGCTTGCGGATATGAAATCGACGGCATGGAGCTTTCTTGTAATTGGAATCCTAGGGCTTATCCTATTGGTGCTGCTCTGGCTTGGTGTACTTCCGGTTTCACTTGTCCCGGAGACCAAGGTAATTCTTACGGTCGTGATGGGGGTCCTTTTTCTTTTTTTCACAGGAACCGGCATCCAATCCTTCTGCTCTTTAAAAAAAATAAAATCTGCAGCGGAAGAGGAAACGGATACGTATTCTAAAATTACAGCGTGGTTTCTCTTAAATCATGCCGAACAGGTAAAAGCATATGAATTTGAGGAAAAAAGACCGGAGCTTTTATATTTTCCAAGATACCAGATGATTACAACGATAATATCCAGCGAATACCCGGATTTGCCGGAAGAATTTCTTGATCATATTGCAGAAGACCTTTATGCAAAAATTTTTCCCGAAAATAAATGATTTTGCTCTACATTTTTTCGACACTACATGCTATAATAATGGTTATTAATTGAAAACAATATGAGGTGTGAGGTAATAATCTTGAAAGAACTTGAAGAAAGAATTAAAAAGGACGGCAGTATTCTTAGTGCAGATATTTTAAAGGTTGACAGTTTTATTAACCATCAGGTTGATCCAGTTTTGATGCTCCATATCGGACAGGACTTTGCAGAGCATTTTAAAAACTGTGGGATCACGAAAGTTGCAACAATTGAAAGCTCTGGAATTGCACCAGCGCTTATGACAGCTCAGGAGCTTCAGGTTCCGCTTATTATCTTAAAGAAACAGCCTTCTAAGGTTTTAAATGATAATCTGTATCAGACACAGGTTACTTCCTATACGAAAGGAACAAGCTATGAGCTTACCTTATCTGCAAATTACGTCAACGAAAAGGATCACGTGCTGATCATTGATGACTTCTTAGCAAACGGGGAAGCTGCTACAGGGGCAATCCGTCTGCTTCGGAAGGCACACGCAACTGTTGCCGGAGTTGGAATTTTAATTGAGAAATCTTTCCAGCCTGGTCGTGACAAGATCAAAGCACAGGGCTTTGAGGTATATTCTCTCGCAAGGGTTTGCAAAATGGATAAGGATTATATTGAATTTATCCCGGAAGAAGAGGCTTAATAATATAAGTTGAATCAAAAATTTGAACTAGAAAAAAGATGTTTTCCATTCCATCTCCTGGAACTGGAAAACATCTTTTTATTTGTAAGCGATGTGTTATCTGAAATATATAAAATTTCCACGGTAAATACTGCTGGAAAGTCCTGTCTGATTGTCAATCAGGATGACCGAAAGCACATTATTTCCATCTGGAACCGTAATCGGTCCGGTATATTGTTCAGAACCTTCATTTGGATCTGTTCCATCCCATGTGTAATATGCACTGCAGCTATCCGGAACAGAGACGGTTACCGTAGTCTCTGCGCCAAAATTTCCGCCATCTGGTGATACCACCGGCATATCCGGAGCTGGAATATCAATTGTGTACCGATTTGAGACAACCGCAGAGTAAATGTCTTTATCGTTCACAGCTACAGCTTTGATCACATAATCCTTTAATTCCTTTAATTCGATTGGAGCATCATACTCTTCTCCAAAACGAACCGGATCCTTTCCATCTGTCGTGTAATAAATACGGCAGCCTGACGCAGCCGACAGCTTCAACTGGATAAATTCATCATACGTACCATCTTTTACGCTGAATTCCGGGGTATCCACCATATAATCAGAAAATAAATACTGAAGACTGCTGTGGACATTTTTGTTAAGCTCAAGAATTGCATCATAATCCTTTTGCTTTTCATAAAGTGCAATGAGATTTTTGCAAGCTGTCCTGTTGGCAGAATCTTTCTTTAATACGTCAAGATATTCTGAGCACGCCTCCTCATAATTTTTCTGTTTTTCGTAGAGTGCTGCAAGCGCAAGCATTGTATCCATGTCAGAGGGATCTAAATGCAATGCTTTTTTATAGAATTGTATTGCTCCTGTGGTATCTCCTTTATTTTCTGCTTCCTGTGCTTTTTCCAATTGGTAAGAAACAGAACCGTTCTGTCTCGACTTCTGATTTACATGGAATGCAGCAAAAATGCCAACTGCAGCAAGAACAATGACTACAGCAATCCCACCACCGGTCATAAGCTTCTTTTTGGAGCTTTTCTTTTTTTCGCTAAGAGGCTTCTTTTCTGTCTGCTGCTGTGATGGTTTCTCTCTTTTCGAATGATTCGAATTCTTCGGGCGCACAGCGTCTTCCTTTATCGGAGCCGATGTCTGCTTTCCGGAAGAATGCTTTTGGGTGGAATCCTGTGATTCTTCTGGATGAATCAGTAAATTCAGATAATCATCTTCGATTGCTGAATAATCCGGGACAAGCTGGACTTCTTTTCCGCATTTGGAACAATAAATACAGCCTTCCTTTAATTCAGCTCCACAATAAATACATTTCATATGATTTTCCCATCCGTTATATTACATCATTTTTTAAATCAGGAATATATTTTCATAGCTTCTACACAGTTATGCATCAGCATTGCGATTGTCATCGGACCAACTCCTCCAGGAACCGGTGTAATTGCAGAGGTATGATCCTTCACTTCATCATATGCGACATCCCCACACAGCTTATTCTCTGCATCGCGATGAATTCCAACATCAATAACCACCGCACCATCTTTCACATAGTCCGCAGTCACGAACTGCGGTTTTCCAATTGCAACAATCAAAATGTCTGCTTCTTTGCAGATTTCTTTCAGATTTGTAGTTTTTGAATGGCAGACCGTAACCGTTGCATTCTCACGGAGCATTAAAAGAGCCATTGGTTTTCCGACAATATTACTGCGTCCGATTACAACACAGTGTTTTCCCGCAATTTCAATATTGCTTCGTTTTAACAGTTCAATAATTCCTGCCGGTGTGCAGGATATAAAACCTTTTTGTCCAACGACAAGTGCCCCTACATTCTGAGGATGGAAACCATCCACATCTTTTTTCGGGGAAATCGTATTTAATACCTTTTCCTCATCAATATGCTTCGGCAGCGGAAGCTGGCATAAAATACCATGAACTGTCTGATCTTCATTCAGCTTCCCAATAAGTGCTAAAAGCTCTTCTTCGGTTGTGCTTTCCGGAAGCTCATAGGATAAGGATCTCACTCCGATATATTCGCAGGCTCTTTTTTTATTTCTTACATAGACAGAGGATGCTGGATCATCTCCAACCTGAATCACGGCAAGACAGCATTCCTTTCCTGCTTCCCTTAAGACAGCAACCTCCTGTTTTAATTCCTCTTTAATTTCCTGGGAAATGCGTTTTCCATCAATGATCTGTGTCATAAATTTATGTCTCCTTAGAAAAGCCCGGTGATTACACCGTCGTCATTTACATCAATTCCATATGCAGCCGGTTTTTTCGGAAGACCTGGCATTGTCATAATGGATCCGTTGATTGCAACAATAAAGCCGGCTCCGGCAGCTGCGTATACTTCGCGTACATGGATCGTAAATCCGGTTGGTCTTCCAAGCTTTTTGGCATCGTCTGAGAAGGAATACTGTGTTTTTGCCATGCAGACCGGAAGATCTGCCATTCCAAGATCCGTTATCCGTTTTAACTCCTTTTCAGCAGCAGCGGTATAGGTAACTCCATCTGCTCCATAAATCTCTTTTGCAATGGTTTCAATCTTTTCCTTTAAGGAAAGTTCATCTGGATAGAGAACTTTAAATTCACTCTTTTTATTTTCCAGTGTATTTAACAGCTTATTGGCGAGTGCCATTCCACCCTCTCCGCCTTTTTCCCATACTTCAGATAATGCGAAATCGCATCCACGGGAAGTGCAGAATTCTTCTACAAAATCAGTCTCTGCTTTCGTATCTGTCACAAAAGAGTTTAAGGTTACAACAACCGGAACTCCAAATTTGTGAAGGTTTTCGATATGCTTTTCAAGGTTGACAATTCCCTTTTTCAGCGCGTCAAGATTTTCTTCGGAAAGAGAATCCTTTGGAACACCGCCATTATATTTTAATGCACGGATTGTTGCAACGAGGACGACAGCATCCGGATGAAGTCCGGCTTTACGGCATTTGATATCGAAAAATTTTTCAGCACCAAGATCTGCACCAAAGCCTGCCTCTGTAATCACGTAATCTGCAAGCTTTAAAGCTGTTTTTGTTGCACGGACGCTGTTACATCCATGCGCAATATTGGCAAATGGTCCACCGTGCACAAGTGCAGGGGTATGCTCTAAGGTCTGGATCAGATTCGGTTTTAAAGCATCCTTTAACAAGGCTGCCATAGAACCGGTTGCATGAAGATCATCTGCGGTTACCGGTTTTCCGTCAAATGTGTAGGCAGCGATAATTTTTCCAAGTCTTTTTTTCAGGTCATTCATGTCATCTGCAAGACAGAGAATTGCCATAATTTCTGATGCAACGGTAATAACAAAATGATCCTCACGAACCATACCGTCCATTTTGCTTCCGAGACCGACTACAACATTTCGAAGAACGCGGTCATTCATATCCAGACAGCGCTTCCATACGATCTGTCTTGGATCGATTCCAAGCTCATTGCCCTGCTGAATATGGTTGTCGAGAAGTGCAGCAAGCAGATTATTGGCAGAAGTAATGGCATGGAAATCTCCTGTAAAATGCAGATTCAGATCTTCCATTGGAACAACCTGCGCATAGCCGCCGCCTGCAGCACCGCCTTTAATTCCAAAGCATGGTCCAAGGGATGGCTCACGAAGTGCAATAACAGCCTTTTTGCCAAGCTGTCCAAATGCCTCTCCAAGACCAACGCTTGTGGTTGTTTTTCCCTCACCAGCTGGTGTCGGGTTAATTGCGGTAACAAGAATTAATTTACCATCTGGACGGTCCTTTATCTTATCCATCAGTTCATCGGATAATTTTGCCTTATACTTTCCATAAAGTTCAAGCTCGTCTTCTGTAATATCAAGCTTTGCGGCAACGTTCTTGATATGCTCCATTTTCGCTTCCTGTGCAATTTCAATATCAGTTTTCATATGTTCACTCCTCCAATTATGTATAAACTACTACTATTTGTTTATCACTTTTCTTAGTTCCCGTCAATGAATTGTTCAAACTCTTCCGGGGACATTAATATTTTTCTTGGCTTTGTTCCCTCTTCCGGACCAACAATTCCTGCCTCTTCAAGCTGATCCATGATTCTTGCTGCACGGTTAAAGCCAACCTTTAAATACCTCTGCAGCATTCCGATGGAAGCCCGTTCCTTATCCATGAGAATTCTTGCAGCATCCATAAAGTAGGTATCCCGGCCATCTCCTCCAGAATCATTGTCTGTTATGGAAACACTGTTTCCACCTGTCTGTGGCATATTATTGACCTGCTCCTGAACCGCATGGTTATATTCTGCCTGTCCATTATTTGAGGTCAGAAATTCAACCACATCGGAAACCTCCTTATCGGACACAAAGGCTCCCTGGACGCGGATCGGCTTTGGCATGCCCTGAGGGTCAAAAAGCATATCTCCTTTTCCAAGCAGTTTTTCTGCCCCGTTCATATCAAGAATTGTTCTTGAATCTACCCCGGAGGTTACCGCAAATGCGATACGGCTTGGCATATTTGCCTTGATCAGACCTGTAATAACATTGACAGATGGACGCTGGGTTGCAATTACAAGGTGGATGCCGGCTGCCCTTGCAAGCTGCGCAAGACGACAGATTGCTTCCTCTACATCATTCGATGCAACCATCATAAGATCGGCAAGCTCGTCTACAATAATAACAATCTGTGGCATTTTCTTCGGACGTTCCTGTCCTTCCAATACTTCAAGCGAATCAACCTTAGCATTGTAGCCATTGATTTCCCTGACATTTGCCTCGGCAAACCGGTTATAACGCTCTGTCATTTCCGCAACTGCCCAGTGCAAGGCTCCCGCTGCCTTTTTCGGATCTGTTACAACCGGAATCATAAGATGGGGAATTCCGTTATAGACGCTTAACTCCACAACCTTCGGATCAATCATGATCAGCTTTACATCGTCCGGATGCGCTTTATAAAGAATACTCATAATAATGGTATTGATGCATACCGATTTACCGGAACCCGTTGCGCCTGCGATCAGAAGATGCGGCATTTTGGCAATGTCTGTAACGGTCACCTTACCGGAAATATCCTTTCCAACAGCAAACGAAATCCTAGATTTCGAATTCTGGAATTCCTCCGATTCCACAAGTTCACGGAATGGAACCATAACATTTTCCTTATTCGGAACCTCAATTCCGACCGCCGCCTTTCCCGGAATCGGAGCCTCGATACGGATATCTGCGGCTGCAAGATTTAACTTAATGTCATCCGCAAGGTTGACAATCTTACTAACCTTTACCCCCATCTCCGGCTGAAGCTCATAGCGTGTTACCGCTGGACCACAGCTCACATCGGTCACTGTAACATTGACACCAAAATTTTTTAATGTCTGTTGGAGCTTGATCGCGGTTTCACGTACCTGTTCTTTGGTATTTCCGTTCTTTTTTTTGTCTCCCGGCTTCAACAGATGAACCGGTGGAAATACATATTCCTTTAACGGAGCCTCACTTTCTGCGGCCTGGGCCTCGACTTTTGCCACCTCATCCGAAAGTTCTTCCTTTGTAACCTTTTTGGTTTCTTCCGGTATCGCAGGCTTTGCAGGTTCTGGATCGGGTTTAACCGGCTTCCCGGATGAGACACTCCGGATTCCTTCTTCGAGTGACTGATCGGACTCAAAAACTGGAAGCTCCTCGTCATATGCAAATTGCTCTAACGGTTCTTCCTGCTTCTCTAGTGGCTTTTCAAATTCTCCATGGATGACAAGCTCGTTCATTTCGTCAGACTCATTTAAAAATGTGTCAGCAGTTTCCGGTTCCGGCGGAAACAACTCCGTATGCACAGGGACTGGCGCCTCCTTATCATCCGGCTTTAGCTGTATTTTCTTTGATTCTTTTATCGTTTTCGTGAAATCACTCTCAGCTTTCGGGTGCAGCTCGTTTATTTCATCGGTCAGCTGTTTTTTCTTTGCGGATTCAAGCTTTGTGTTCATAGACACTCCGGTAACCTTTTTATCCATACGGCGCTTCGCTTTTTCTTCCTGCCGTAATTCCCGAAGCTCCTGATAGCGTTCGGAGTTTTCCACTGCGGTCTCATAAACACGCTGTCCGCCCTTTTTCATGCCTTTTAAGGCAGATTTCTCAGTAATTAAAACAAGCGTAATGATAAGAGCAATTACATCAATGATATAAGCACCAGCCATTCCGAATGCCGGAATCATAAGATATGCCAGTGTTCCCCCAATGATTCCTCCGCCAATCCGGTTTTCATAGCTATAATGAAAGGCTTCCATCGGAGTCATGACAATTGATTTTGAAATTATAAGTTCGGTAAAGAAACAGATAAAAAAAACAAATGCGATGGATGCGGCAAGCTTTCGCATTGCATAGGAATTTCCGGCATTGGAAACTGCAAAAAAGCTGCCAGCAAACAATGCAACTGGAAAAATATAAGCGACAAGTCCGAAAATGCCAAAGAAGAATCTGCTTAAAGCATTGCCAACGGAGCCACCGAAGCCAAAATTACTGATAAATAAGACAAGGGAAACTGCAACGATTCCCCAGAGAAACACTTCCTCCTGAAACGCTGCAGCCTTTAAACGTAATTCCTGCTCTTGTTTTTTGGTGTTTTTTCTTTTTCCAGTTGTTGTCCTACCCTTTGAAGAAGTTGTTTTCTTCGCTGCCATTTAAAAACATCCTCCAGATTCTATAAACTGCTTATGCGATCAGATAAGCTCCGACCGATATGCTTCCTGCCAGAAGGCAATAGACCGCAAATGCCATAAATTTCTTTTTGCGGACGATTACAAGCATTGTTTTAATGCTGATATATCCAACTACAGCAGCAATGATTGTCCCAATAAGATAGTATATGACATCGGTACCAGAAACATGCAATAGTCCACTGCTTTGTGCCTTTACGACACTGCTGATTTCTAAAACTGCGGCACCAAGCACGGCCGGTATTGACATTAAAAATGAGTATTTTGCTGCAAACCGGCGGTCAAAACCGCTGACTAAGCAGGCTGTAATCGTTGTCCCGGAACGGGATAATCCAGGAAGCGTTGCAAGACCCTGACAAATTCCAATGATAAATGCATTGGTATATGTAACCTGCTTTGGAGACCGCCTTCCAGCAGGAATCCGGTCAGCAATGATTAACAGGATTCCTGTAAGAATCAGACAAATTCCTGGAATAATTAAGATCGTTTCTGCCATCTCAACGAGCTCCCTGTTCGTAAAACCAATTACCGCAGTTGGAATGGTCGATATCAGAATCATGAAAACCAGCTTCCGATAAGAGGTGCAGATAATCTTCCGGTATTCTTCGTTCTCATTCCGGATGCGATTCCGGAAAAATATTACGATATTGGAAATCGAATCTGCGATAATTAAAACCCCTGCACAGATCAGCTTTTTTACATCCTTGTGAAATGCCACAAAGATCGAGATCAGTGTTCCAAAATGTAAAAGTACACTGAATAATAGACCTGTATCGGTATTCAAATGAAAAACGATTTGAAATAAAGCAAGGTGTCCCGAACTGCTTACGGGCAGAAATTCGGTTAATCCCTGTATAATACCCATAAAAACTGCTTGTAATAATGACATAAGTGCCCCCTTTTTAAACGTACACTTCTAATATACCATACCATAGAACGTTTGTCATTATTCGGATTTCGGATTTCGATTACATCTGTTCATGTTTCTGATACTCAATCAGCTGGTGAAGCTTTAAAAATGCGTCAGAGATTCCACCGGTCTCATTAATAAGCTGCTCTTCCACTGCCTGTTTTCCGACGAGGATCGTCCCAAGATCCTTTGTAAGCATCTGCGTATTCATCATCATTTCTTCAAGACGCTCCACCGGTGCATTGCAATGATTTGCGATAAAGCCGATGATCCGGTCCTGCATCTGTTTAAAATAATCGTAAGTTGGCTGCGCCCCGATCACTGTTCCACTCATACGGACCGGGTGGATTACCATCGTTCCGGTCGGCACGATCATGGAATAATCTGTCGATACGGCAAGTGGAACTCCGATCGAATGACTTCCCCCAAGCACAAGGGAAACCGTCGGTTTGCTTAAAGAAGCAATCATTTCTGCCATTGCAAGTCCGCTTTCAATATCACCTCCTACGGTATTTAAAAGCAGAAGGACTCCATCTACATTGCGGTCATCTTCAATCGCTGCAAGTCTTGGAAGAACATGCTCATATTTGGTTGTTTTGGAATTGGAGGGGAGACATTCATGTCCCTCAATCTCTCCAATAATGGAAAGCAGATAGATATTATGATGATAGGGATTATGCTGTAATAACGTCTGTCCGTATTCCTTGATATTTTCATTCGTTTCCCTCGATACGGCTGACGAATGAAATTTATTTCGGGACTCATTTTCTTTTGCTCGTTCATTTTGATTAAAATCCATTGCTTCTACACTCCTGCATCTCGTAAAAAATACGGATATCTTACGATATCCGTATTTAGTGTAGGCAATTTTATAAAAAGTTATTCTCCGATCAGATAGTTGTATAAGCCTTCATAGCGGAATTTGGAAGCGTTCCATGAAAAATCATTTGCCATTCCACGATCCACCATCTGATTCCACTGCCGTTTGCGATCATAGAAAATATGTTTCGAATAGTTGACAACATTTAACATATCTTCTGCATTGTAGTTCGTAAATGAAAATCCATCTCCGGTATTCTCATATTCATTAAACGGTTTTACAGTGTCCTTCAGCCCACCTGTCTCACGGACGATCGGAACTGTTCCGTATCGGAAGGAAATCAGCTGTGTCAGTCCACACGGTTCAAAAGCCGACGGCATTAAGAATGCATCTGCCGCAGCATACAGCTTATGTGCAAGATCATCTGAATAACAGATATTTGCAGATACCCGGTCTGGATATTTCCACGCATAATGACGGAACATGTTCTCATACTCAGGATTTCCGGTTCCAATAACGACAAACTGTGTATATTCGTCGATAAGCCGTTCCATTGCATAATTGATCAGGTCGAGTCCCTTCTGATCCGTCAGGCGCGAAATAAGACCAATCATATAACGCTTTTTATCCACTGCAAGTCCAAGCTCCTCCTGAAGCTTTATTTTATTATTCGCTTTTTTCTTACGGAAGTCCGAGGCGTCGTAGTTTGTATAGATTTTTGCATCTGTCTGCGGATTGTAAACCGAATAATCAATTCCGTTAACAATTCCCTGCATGTCAAAATGCCTTGCTGAAAGCAGGCCGTTTAACCCTTCCCCATAAAAAGGTGTCTGGATCTCATTTGCATAGGTATCACTTACCGTTGTGATATAATCGGCATAAACAAGACCACCCTTTAACATATTCGCATCCTTATTAAACTCCAGCTTGTCTGGAGTAAAAAGTGAAGCTGGAAAACCGGTCAGTCCCTTCATTGTCTTAATATCCCATACACCCTGGAACCGTAAATTATGAATCGTAACAATCGTCTTGATTCCCCAGAAATAAGGATCCGCTGCAAATTCGTTCTTCAGATAAACCGGAACAAGTCCTGTCTCCCAGTCATGGCAGTGGATAATATCCGGATGGAAATCAATATGAGGCAGCATGGATAATACCGCTTTATCGAAAAATACAAATTTCTCAATATCATAGCGGATGTCCCCATATGGTACGACACAGTTAAAATATTCCTGGTTGTCAATAAAATAATACGTAATGC
>CAKRLN010000035.1 GCA_934359535.1 uncultured Lachnospiraceae bacterium | reverse complement strand
CGCCGTGAGGGATTCGAACCCCCGGCCTTCTGGTCCGTAGCCAGACGCTCTATCCAGCTGAGCTAACGGCGCATATCCCGTACCGGGGATTTCTTGAATCTCTGAAAGCCTTGATATACCTGACTTTTTTACGTGCTCAGTATAACACATTCCTGTTTACTATGCAAGCAATAATAGCTTTTACAGATGATGAAAAATGACGACCAAAACGATTTTGTGCGCTTTTTTGTGCGCTTTTTGTGTGCGTTGAGAATAGGGGAAATGGTAGTTGATGATTCTGAGACTATTTGTTAAAAATGACCAATATGATTTACAGTGAATATAACAGTGGCTATTAGCGATTTGCTATGCGTTTAGCATACAATATGGAGGAGAGCTGTGGAATGCAATAAATGGTGAAATTTATATATAATAAACAATTTCGAAAAATACTTTTGTAAGCTATTGACAAAATCGAAATTGTGTGATATTATCATGTCAACCTAAAAAGATGAATGAACTGAATTTTCAACCAATTTAGATGGTTGTGATTACTTGTCTACAAGCGCTATCTAATATATAACGGCTGGAAGTCGTACCAGTTTTTCGTCAATACAAACAAAACGGGTCGAACAAAAAACTGGTAGCTTTTCTCTCCCTATAACAAGATGTGATATAGAGGCACAAGACGTACCAGTTTTTTGAAGTGACAATCCGTGTAAAAATTAGAAAAATAGTAGAAGTGAGGTATAAAATGCCAGTAGATAATTTGAATTTATTGCTGAATCGAAGATTTTTGAGTATTGCTTAGCTCTATGAGGCTGTATTTGAGAGGCCTTATCCTGAGAGTGGGAGCAGAAATATTGAGAATGCCAAGGCTGAACTGAATCGATACTTGACCTACGCCAGAGCAATAGATATTGACCCAAATGAGAGACGTAAAAGAGCTGTGATTGTGACGGAGGTATTTGATGAGCCGTTACCACCGAGAGCGACAGCAAGAGGAAGACACGGAATATACATTGACCGATTGAGGCCCTTGCTTTTGGAGCAGGAGAACTTTGAACGGAAAATGTGCGAGCTGTGTAATAGGATGCGGCTGTTTGGGCTTTATTCCAATGAGATGAGGAGACGTGTAGAGGTCAGGAACCGTTTAGCTCATATGCGGGGGAATGTGGATGATTTGGACCTGTGGTGGTCTTGCTGGTATCCTCGTATTGGCGAGCAACACTATGTTGGAATACTTAAATCGGAGATTACTGAGAGGGTCAAGAGTGCTCTCAAATCAATGCAGGGAGAAGGAATCGTGACGTAGCGGATGAGAACGATGTTGCTTCCTGATATCAGAATCCGGACAGAGGAAAATGAGCTGAGGATAGAAGCTTATCGAGTAGAAACAGAACACAGAGTAAGGGCGTGTGCAGAAGAGATACAGAACTGCGCGGAGGAGACAAATTCCTGCTTGGATGCTGAGCTGTTGATAGGTTTTTTGAGGTCTGTTTACTCAAGGAATAGATGTGAAGAGTATGCTCGACAACTGATTCGTGATGGAAGGGTGGCAGCATTTGCAGCGAATGAGGAGCAGGAAGGAGCGTTGGAGAATTACAACGACTATGTGAGGCAATGCGCCTGTTAGAGAGTAAGTCGGCTTAGGGAATTACCACCATTAAGAGAGACACCTGTTGGAGGGGAATTCTGGAGGAATCCTTATCTTGCCAAAATGGGAAGAGAGGTACAAAGGGAATGCAATGAGTCTTTGCTTGGTGGAGTGAAGAACTGGAAGGTCATTTACTATCGAGTTGATGACCGAGAGAAAGCTGAACGATACCATCCAGCAGGATACCGACAGAGACATGAAGATGCGTATGGATTGACGCGAAGTTTTATTGCCTACATGGGAGACCAGATGGGGGAAGAAGTCCGCGTTAATGGTCGAGACGCAGAACGGGACTTTGAAGGTTTTGGCAATAGAACTGGTAGAGAAGTGAGGCAACCGCTTTCACGTAGTACGTCTGCTAATATCTTGCATAACAAGTTGAGAACGCTTTATGGACTTGACGAGTGATATGTCGATGGAGAAAAACGGTGCAGCAGGACCAATTTAATACAGGCATAGAGAAAGCCTCGCAGTGATGGAAAGTTTTTTTGAAACCATTACTGCGGGGCTTTTGGTGTAATAAGAGGTCATGCAGCGTTACCAAGACTTCGCTTAACAGACACGGATTGAACCGATGTCTTCATAACGTACAATTTTGTATTCTTCCCGATTATTGTCATGAAGATGAATTTCCTGAAGCCGTTCATTCCAAGTTACATAATCGCAACACACATCAGAACCATCTTTAAGATAAATCTGAGTTACTGGATGTTCCCTCCTTATTTTCTTCCAAAAATATTTTTGTTGTTCACAGAAATGCTCGTATTCATATTTTTCATCCCTTCGACGGTATTCTTCATAATACTTTTTAGCCATAGCTAAAGAGTCAATAGATTTACCATCTTTGAATTTTCTGGAATACAACATTGAGTCTGTATCCATTTTAGCAATTCCAATGAATGTGAGAATTGTAATTGGAATCACAATAAACCAGAATAAGGGAACTCCCGCAAACAATCGAACTAAGATAGCGATGGGAAGACCAATTGCAAAGTAAGCCAAAGTATCACAACCTTTCTGCTTTTTCAGAGAATCGCAAATGATGTACTTGTCAGTGTTTCCTACTGCGCCCAAAGATAAGTAAAGCAGTGATGGGAAGTTCTTAGAATCCATTACTGCGAGGCCTTTTAATGTAAAACAGGCACAATTTGCCAAACTTACTTGCTACGACCAATGAGCCACAGAATTGCAATTGCAATTTCGAAGCAAAGCAAGTAACCTTCGATAGTTATACGCCTCGCCTCCTTTCAGCTTGTATACTCGTAATCATTATGTTCGTAGTCATCATCCTCATAATCTAATGCCTCTAATTCTTCATCAGACAACTTCCAATTATCAGGAAAATTATCCCAAAAAGTATAATTCCTATACTTGTCAAGAAGTCCGATTTTCTGAAGCTCTTTGGCTTCTGTATCTGTATTACGTTCATAATACGTAAATGTAGTATAGTCAACTTGAGCTTTTAGTAAATCACCTTCTCTCTTAGCTTTACAATAAGAAGCAAAATACTTTTCTTTGAGTTCTTTGTTATACCTCCAACTCCACATTTTTTGCTCATGTTCTCTTTTAGTTTCGTTAATAATGTGGTTTGTTAAGACATCACTATCACGATACTTATGGAGAGAATTCCAAAGGATTCTTTGTTTGGGAGTTAAATCATCTTCAAGATGACCTCGTTTAACTCTCTGTTTTCGTTCAAACTCTGCTTGACGTTTTTGTTCTTCTTCTTTTTGTTTGTAAAGTTCACCTCCAACTGCAAAGATAATGGGAATCAAAAGAAGAAAAACGACAGTGGTAGATAAAGCATTGGCAAACAAACCGTCTTTGAAGATTACTGAACCAGCAAAGCCCATAAAAACTGCAAACAAAACATATATCATGTTATTCTCCCCCTTTTTCTTGAAAATCAATAAATATATGTCAATATTATTGAATACGACATATATTTTACTACTATCATGAAAGATACGCAACAAAAAACTCACCGATGCTTAGACCGGTGAGAATTTGAATGTTGATGTTCACTTTTTCTTGTGCAGCCGATTGATTATCCCGATGAGCATAAGAAGGTCTTCGTCATCAAGCTCTCGCATTCCTGAAAGTGCTTTTTGTACTAACTCGGGATTCTTTTCCCCATCGTCAAAGAACTGCGAGGGCGTAATATCAAAATAATCGCAGATGGCGAAAAACTCTTTGAACGGTGGAAGGGACTTTCCAGAGGAAATATTGTAAACGTAGCCTCGGCTATGCCCAAGGTCATAGCTCATTTGATACTCAGAGACATTCTTTCTTAACCGTAACTGCGTAATGCGTTCCCTGACAAATTCTTCGTTCATAACATCACCTCAGTGTTATGATAGCTTATGCAGATTTGTCAGCAGACGCATAATTGTTGTTGTAATATATTGAACAATCTTATATTTTATGTTATTATTGCAATAAATCAACAAAATCACTACACAGAAGCAGAAAATCGTTAATGCTTTTTGTCAAAGTCAACAGGAGGAGCAGTTATGAGCGAGTTCTATATGAAAGTAGCAGGAGTCACCTTTGGTGGTCGTCAAAGAACAGTTGCTCGCCTAAAAAGCGGACAAGAACTGGTGTTTATTCCTGAGCCATCAAATCCCTATGACAATCATGCCGTAAAGGTATGTACGACAGGCGGAGAGCAAATCGGCTATGTTGCAAAAGAGCACAATTACCAGATTTTTTGCAACCTGATGAACAAAACCGGCTCTTATAAAGTATATGTATCGAACGTGACCGGTGGAGGAATGGGAAGTAACTACGGATGCAACATTAGAGTGGTTTATTGTCAGTGAATGCAGACTTCGGAACAAAGGTGGGAATATAGTGGAACTTACAGAGCAGCAACAGAGCGTCATTGATAGCACTTCGCGAAGAATTGTAGTTCTGTCATGCGCAGGAAGCGGGAAAACAACAGTTATCGCGTTGCGCATCGCATCTCTTTGGAAAAAAGGGGTTAAGCCGGAAGAATTCCTTGCACTAACCTTTAGCAATAAAGCTGCTCAAGAGATGAAAAAGAGAATATACAAAGAGGACCCAAATCTCGGCGCAAAAGTATGTGTCAAGACATTTCACGCCTTTGGGTTAGAGACAGTAAAAAGGTTCAATACAGCATTAGGCTTTTCAGGGCCCGTTACTATTGCAAAGAGTTCTGAAAAAAGGTCGACCATTGACTCAATTTTGAAAAAGCATCATATCGACGGTGTAGCTGGAAATGAGTTAGAGCAGTACATCAAGCAATGCAAGAGCTTTGAAGAAGTCCACCATATTGACCAATATGACTTGATTTTCAATGAGTATTCGGCAGAAATGAAGAAACACAATTTGGTCGATATGGAGGATATGCTTTGGCTTCCCGTTCGCTTGCTTTCCTCAGAGAGAGAAGCGGGAGATGTCATTTCAAGTCAATACAAATATGTTTTCGTTGATGAGTATCAGGATACAAATGAGGCTCAAAATCGGCTGCTTGATTTGATAGTAACACCAGAAACAAATGTATGCTTAGTCGGCGACGATGACCAAGCAATCTATGAATGGCGAGGAGCCAAACCGGAATACATTCGAAAAAAGGCCGCATCAAAAGAGTACCAATTGATAAAGCTCGAGGAAAATTTCCGTTCTCAAGATGGAATCATTAGTTTGGCGAATGATGTTATCAAGAAAAATCATCAGCGCATTCCGAAAGAGATAAAAGCTGCACGGCCATTGTCGTTTTATCCCATTTTCAAACGACTATACTCCCAAGAAGCGGAAGCAAAATATGTTGCAGAAAAGATTAAGGGCCTGATTGATAAAGGGAAATATAATCCTACTGATATTGCAGTTCTCTTCCGAACGAATGACCAAGCAGAGCCGATAAAGAACGAGCTAAACAGATTGGGAATTGAATGTGGCCAATGCGAGTTAGACGAAAATGCCCAATATAGCAGATTTATCAGCGTCCTTCAATCCATTGTAAAACTCAACTCAGTAATTGAAATTGGGAATGCAATAAACTTTCCAAACAACTGCTTTGACAATTTTGCATTTCTTGACGCAAAAGCCGCCTATTGTGACCAGTTCGGGCAGGATTGCAATTATTCTGACTTGCGGTGGATAGATGTATTATACCTTTCTGATGTGAGCTTTGAGAACTGTGATGAGTTTAGGGAAAGATACAGTTTAATTACTCAGCTAAATCGAGCAAAGGATTGGACACCAACCCAAATCATTGCATCGTATATTGCATTTATGGAAAGCAAGCAGTATGATGCCACATTCCCTGAGCAATACCGATTTGTCCTACAAGTGTTTGATATTGCTAAAAACTATGAAGATGCCTTTGAGAATGTAAATCTCGAGCAGTTTTTACAATACCTGCGGCTTTCAATTGGTATGGGCGATGTTGCAAAAAGCTCAGACTACAACGCTGTCAATCTCCTTACGATGTATAGAGCAAAGGGATTGGAATTCAAGGTCGTATTCATCGTTGGCGTTCAGGTCGGAATACTGCCTAACGACTATTTCATTCATACAGAGGAGGACTTAGAAGCACAAAGGCGACTTTTCTACGTGGCTATTACTCGTGCAAAGGACCTTCTTTTTCTGACGTCTTTTAAGGACCCGTTTGGAGCAGATGTAAGGTCTTCAATTGTTACTCACGGATTTATGGCCGAAATTCCAAAGGCTCTATTGTCTGATGGTCAGCATTTCGAGAAAATCCTATCAGCACTTCCTCAACGTGAGGAAGTTGAACAGGCTCAACCTATTTGTGAAATTGTCGAGAAAACCATAACAAATACGGTTGAGGATATTTCAGCAGCCCTCTCTGAACCGCAGGATATTGAAAAAGATGTTTCAAAGAGATTTTGCGATATCGGTGAGGAACAATTGAACGATAACCGATACAGCGAGTTGCTTGTTGCCCTTTCTCGAGAAATAGAGATACCGAGCAAAAATTTTGTCGTTGTTATCGGAGCCTTAGATATTAAGTTGAACATCTTCCAAGCCATAATGAAAGCAAATGGTTTTTCTAAACAACAATACGAACTGTTTGACTACGATGGGAAGGGATTCAAACTTTCAAAGTATTTTGGCAATTCAAGATGCATTGGTATTCTTCTGGGTCCAGAGGCACACCGGATTGAGGGCGTTGATGCAGCGTCTTTGAAAGGAAAAATCATGTCAACCGAAGGATATCCGTATCTGGTTGACTTAATTGACCAGCACATTACAAAAACATCATTACAGCGAGCAATAGTTAAAATCAAGTGGAATTTTGAACGAACAAATGACACTACTTACTAATGGAGGATAACAAAATGGCTTTAATTGAATGCCCTGAGTGTGGGCAAAACGTGAGTGACCGTGCAGCTGCGTGTCCGAATTGCGGCTATCCTGTTAGTGCAATGATTGAAAAGCAAAAGAAGGATATAGACGACCTTTACGACTTGGGTTGCAAGTATTTGTATGGGATAGGCATGCCAAAAGACATTGACATAGGAATAGAATATCTTAGAAAAGCAGCGGAACAAGGCCACTCTAAAGCTCAATATAGCCTTGGGGTGATGTATGCACAAGGCGAAAAAGTTAAGCAGGACTTTCCAAAAGCCGCAGAATGGTTTTCAAAAGCCGCCGAGCAAGGTAATGGCAGCGCACAACTTAAGTTGGCCTATATGTATCAAGATGGTGAAGGGGTACCGCGCAGTTATGAAAAGTTTTTTGAGTGGTACCAGAAAGCAGCGGAACATGGGACCGCTGATATGCAATATGAGGTCGGAGCCATATATAATGACGGCAAAGAAAACGTACCACGCAATTATGAAAAGGCTGCTGAGTGGTGGTCGAAAGCGGCGAAACAAGGGCATGAAGATGCCCAATGGCGTTTAGGCTTTTTATATTACTTTGGGGATGGTGTACCTAAAAATTACGAGAGAGCTGTTGAGTGGTGGCTAAAAGCGGCAGAACAGGGAAGCACTGCTGCTCAGATTTATTTGGGGGATGCATATGAGAACGGTAAAGGTGTACCTCAAAGTTATGAAAAAGCTATTGAATGGTACCGACGTGCAGGGGATGCTTATTCAAGGCAGAGAATCGCGGAGATATGGAAGTTGTTGGAGTAATGACCTCTGAGTTACAGTATCAATAATTGAAAGCACATGTTCAAAAGCTATTGACAACAGCATCTATTGGTGATATATTATGTCCAGTGAAACACTGAACTCCATAGTTAAGTCTTATTAGGCTCCATGTATTATATAGTTAGGGAGCCGTGCCTGTGGGGGCGGTGTGTAATTAAATAAATGAAACAAACTCCCCAAGGGTTAGGACTTCGGTTCAGCCTCTGGGGAGTTTTATTTTGACTCAGAGAGGGGGAAACGGTAGGGGGCTGTGTTTCCCGCAAATTTTATGAAAAGGATGGAATTCATTATGAACAAGTTTGCAGAGAACAGCATCGAAGAAAAGGTCAAAAAAGAGCTTGAGGGAAACATACTCATGGCGTATTGTAATGGTATTATTTCGGGAGTGGAGCAGTATTATAAAGAAAATCGGCCAGTCTTTTACAATTCAGAGCTTGATAATGCATCTGTGGAAAAGGTGAAGGAGGCTTATAATCTTATCAAAGATATTCTAAATCTAGATTCAGAAGAGGATATCTTGATGGATGAAAAGAAGCGCATCCTTAGTTTTCATTCGAACAGATATGTAGAACGGCGTCGGGAACTTAAGCGAAATAAGAAACGAGTGTTATCGGGCGATAGCGATTTTATTAAGCGAAATCTCGACCTCGAAAGGAACAAAGATTGTAAAACGGTAGACGACTTAGTTGAAAAATATGATTATGAGATTGCCTTGAATGACAGGTTAGCACAGGAAGCTGAACGCATTAAAAAGTCTCTTACTGCAAAGACTGTCAGGGATATTAACCAGCAACTTCGTGACAAGAGATTTGAACTCGCCGGTGCTAAAGTGAGTCTTGAACAGGGGTGCGATTCTTATAAAGCCGAATGCGCTCGTAGGATACCCAAATTGGAACAAGATATTGTGAAACTTGAGGAACGGTTAAAAGGGGAATGAATCAGTAGTCTATATAACGATTTTCCCTATCGTTTGCATTGTACAGAATGGTTCAGGCTAAAATGAAGACTCCCCCTAATAGAGTGTTCATAATGTAATCATTCTATTAGGGGGGCTTCTCTTTTCCTTACACCTCCAACATTAAATGACCCTCGATAGCCTTTTCGAGCTCCTGCTGCTGGATGCCGATGTACCTTTGTGTAACTGCGGCGGAACTGTGCTGCAAGAGCTGCTGGACGAGGACGATGTTGTAGCCGTTGTCGTTGTAAATCTCTGTTGCGTAGAATTTGCGGAAGCTGTGTGTGCTGATATCCTCGCTGTACCCCAAGTAGGAGCAGACGCTTTGCAGCCTCTTCTGCACAGCTCGCTCGGTGATTGGAAATATCCTTGCTTCGGGAGCTATATTGTGGTCGAGGCAATAGCAGCGGATGAACTGGTAAAGAGCAAGAGGCACGGTAAAGGTTCGGGCTTTCTTTGTCTTCTGCTCTACGATGGACAGCCGATATCTGTCTCCATCATGTACGATATCAGCAAGGCGCAGTTTGACGATATCAGAGATGCGCAGTCCAAGGTTGGCTTCGAGTATCAAGGCGGTTGCGATGCGTTCATTTGGCCTGCATCCGGAAAAGCCCTGCTTCATGGTGGCGATGATGGTCTTGTACTGCTCAGCGGTTAGTGCGATGGTTTTCTTGTTCATGGGATGCCTCCTGACAGGTGAAAATGTTGCTTGAATACGAACTTTGGTGCTGCGGAATACGAACAGATAGGGGTAAACTTAGAAAATGCCTGTGAACACTGAATTTTACGGTTCGTTTTCTTTGTATTTTACGAACAGCAGCAAAAGTAGGGTGTGATGCCGTGTCTGCTCGCTGTATAAATAAATTAAATCAATTTTCGTTCTCAGAATCGTTCGCAGCATCTTGGGGGTATAAGGATAGCCCCCCTGCCTTGCGTTGCTCAGAGAAAGGAAATCTATAATAATTTCTTATTGAATCTCAAGATGCAAGAATCATCGGTTCTTTGCAATCCAAGCAAGCAATGTGGACGCTCTTAGTGGCCCGAACACTGTTCCCGCAGCAGGGACAGATATATTTCCGACTGCTGCTCGGCTTCGGCGGGAGCGGTGGGGTGTTGCTGTGTGTTCCTGTTCCTGTAACCGATACGCCGTAGAATTCATTGCGGGTGATGAGGATATCACTCAAATCGTTTTCGAGCACGAAGGTCAGCAGCTCGTCGTTTGGCTCAGTGATGGTCCAGCCGTATTTTTCGTGATGGCTCACTGTCAGACCATGGCTCTCGGCAACTTGCTTGAAGCGTTTGTTGTGGTAGGTATTGCCTCGGCTCGTGTCCTTGATGCCGTTGACATGGCAATAGTAATGCACCATCTCGTGAAGCAGCGTCGCACAGATATTTTCGATAGGTCTTGCAAGCGTACCGGCTCCAATGTTGATTTCATTGCTGCTGCCGGTGACCGAAACCCAAGTGTCATCTCTCATAGAGAAGTGCCCATATGCTCGCGGGGTGGACTGAATGGTGATGGTGGGTCTTGATAGTTCATTTTCAAAAAAGCGCTGATTGAGCAGGTCAAATAGCTTGTTGAGATATCCTGCGACGCGATTGTATGATGTCAGTTGTTTCATGGCAATTTCCTCCTTGAAAAAGAGGAGAGAGCACGATATAATACTCGTACCCTCTCCATTGTGAGTTGTGGTCAGCTCTTTGTCTGTGGCTTTGGTCGGCGTTCAGACAAGGGGCTTTTTTCATGCGCTGATTGAGAAACGGCGGGATGCGACCTGTTTGGTGAACGCTTTGTAGAGGTCATCATGCACGCGCTTAAAAGCGGCAGAGTCAAAGCGACTGGAAAGTACAGAAGTCCAGCGAATGATATAGCTTCCTGCTTGCAATTCCTCTACACCGCGTTCCTCCATTTCTGCCTTGATGCTGCTGCGGATAGCGTCTGCTTCGGTTTTGGCCTCTTCCATCATGGCTTCCCATTCGTTGAGGGCTTCGATTTTGGCGATGAGTTCATTTCTTGACATAGGGATACTTCCTTTCTTCAATGTAGGTTGGTGGATAGGTCTGTAGTTGGCGCTGTGATTAGATGCAGCCAATGAGGATGAAGAGGACGAACAAGACCTCCATGCAGAGTGCAATGCCTTCTCCGGTCATCTGAGACACCTCCTTTCGCTTGAAAATTCAGGTTCAATTTTTCTTGCTGTCGTTGTCGTTTTCGTGCGTAGATGAGATGCAGAGCAGAACAGTGACAATGAGCGGGATAATGATGAAAATTGCCCACGCGAGGAACGAGGCCCAATTATCCAGCGGGCCAGCTTGCAGGAACGGGAATACAAAGAGTACGAAGAAAATGAAGAACGCCATGGGGATACCTCCTTTCTTGGGTGAGTTGAATATATAAAAAGAACTGCACCACTCATAAGAGCAGCACAGTTCTTGGATAGTGAATTTACATTTTCGGGGGTAATAATCTTAACGCTGAGCACAGGAGCATAAGAGAGTAGGTCGCCTCAAAAAATCATGAAAAAAGGGAGAGCATTAAGCCCTCCCTTATAGTGATTTATTCTGTTATAAGTTGAAAGCGGCAGCGAATTTGTCGGTTGCAGCTTGCATTTGTTGCAGGTCGGATTTGACATAGAAATTCAGTGTCGTACTTGCATCTGCGTGTCCTAAAATCTCCTGCACGCTTTTGATATCAGCACCTTGGGAAAGAAGTAGCGTCGCACAGGAATGCCTCAAATCGTGCGGGGACAAATCGGGCAGACCATTCCGCTTCATAAAGCGTTTTACTCGACGTGTTACTGAGTTTGGGTCACGAGGTTGGAAGATATCGTCCTCCTTGGGGAAAAGAAAGGCGTTCCGTAGGATAGCGTTGGGGTGCTGGGATTGTGTCGCCTTTCGTAACTGCTTGAGCAAGGATAATGTGCTTGGCATGATGGGGATAGTGCGGATGCTGGTCGCTGTTTTTGGCGTGCTGACGATTACACCGCATTCTGGTGTGTAGACGATGTTGCGCTCGATTCTGATGGTACAATTCTTCTCGTCGATGTCGCTCCATTTTAGACCCATACACTCACCACGACGGATTCCGGTCGTTATCAGCAGTTGCAGGATGCAGTGAAAATCAAGGGGAGTATCGGGGAGCAGAGAGAAGAATTTTTTGGCTTGCTCCTCAGTCAAGGCATCGACAGGCTTTTTCACTTTCTTGGGACTGTCAACCAGCTTCATAGGATTTTTGACAAGCAGCTCTTGCTTTTCAGCGAAACCGAAAATCAGGTTCAGCGTGTTATATAGGTGGTGCAGCGTTTTGGGAGTCAACGGCTTTCCGTGCTGATTCTTGTGCTCGGTGCGAAGGTAGGTAAGGCAGCGCTGAATATCGAGGGAGCCGATTCCTTGTAAGGCGGAGCCACTAAAGCAGGGGAGGAGCAGCTTTGTCATACTCTCATAGAAAGCGATGGTTTTGGGCTTGTGCTTACCATCCCTAACTTGAAGGGGGAACCAGACGTCATTGACGAAGGAAACAAAATCGTCGTGGCGTTTTTCTGCTGGTATCTGATATGTCTTGCCTGCTGATTCTGCTTCGAGCTTTTTGTGATACTCGCTTATAAGCTCCTGTTCCCAAATATCAGCAGCACGTTCGGCGGCTTTCTTTGCCTTGGCTGTGCTTGTATCGGGTGGGATGGGCCATGTAGTGTATTTTCGGATTTGCTTTCCGTTGCAGTCTCGGCCTAAACAGACGGTGAAGCGATAGGAAACGATTTTGCCATTCTTTGTGTTTGCCCTGATATGAGCCATGAAGATACACCCTTTCTCTTAGGGATATCTCAGGTTTTCAGACGGCTGTGCGCTTTTTTGTGCGCTTTTTCGGATTTTCAGAGGCGTGATTTTTACCCCGAAAAACAAAGAAAGCCTTGAAACCATTGCAGTTTCAAGACTTTACTTTGGCAAGCTACACCATTCTGGATATTTTCGTAAGGCCCTTGGCTATTGCTTATGATGCGAGGTTGGGCTGTATGGATTCTAACGCGGAAACAATAGGCGATGGACTGACTTTCGTCCATTTGGCGAAATCGATTTGGAGATCACCTCGCATATATAGAGGATAATAAATAAATGCAGAAATACTCTTGGGATATTTAAGAAAGTTATCCAGCAAATAGTTTCGCTCAATGCCGCGTTCATTCCTTCGAATTTCACAAGAATTTTCAACCTCTTTTAAGTCATCAAGCGTATGGCATCTTTTTAGTGTGCTCGGGGCTGTTTGGTTGTAAGCATTCTCAAAATAATTCATTAATTTGAAGCTGTAATTGGGATTATTACGCGATAACGGACATTCATTCCATTTCAGGCTGGACATCCTTAATATGTATAGCGACATTGCTTCACATATAGTTTCTTCAAACCATTTGACAATGGCATCTTTGTCTTCCTTATACTGACGAATGACATAGTGCGTTAGTTCATGAGCTAATTGATAAAAATATTGATTCCAAATCTCGAGCGATTCAGTACTGGTTCGAATTCGGATTGGTGTACGATTGGTAACAAGCATCGGGCAGGGTGCAGCCGGCTCATTATATACAACACACTTCTCACTGTTTAATGCTGTAGTCCCGAAAATCTCCACAAATTGTTTTAGTACAAACGAAAACAGAGTACTCATGTATCGCTGCTCATCTGCGGTCTTAGCAGCAAAAGTCCAGTTGGTAAATGTCATCTGCAGTAATCGTAGTTTACATCTTTTTGATTCGCTTCTGGATATCCTCCACAGACGGTAGCTGGCGTTTCAGTTCTTCCGGCAGATTGCGGGTGATCTGATAGGCACTGACACCGATAGGCTTGCTCATATCCTTAAGCGAATACTCGGCCACGAGGTCGTTCTTACTCTTGCAGAGTAGCAGAC
>CAKRLN010000034.1 GCA_934359535.1 uncultured Lachnospiraceae bacterium | reverse complement strand
GCCCATACATCGGCACTGTCTAATGCAACATAGATCGGAACATCACCGATAATTTCGATTCCTTTCTCATTTGCATAAGATTTCAGCTCTTTCCACTGTTTAAAAAACAGGTACTGAAGCATGCAGTAAAACGCAATATCGTCTGCGTAAGTCTTCCTTGCTTCTGCAATTGCTTCTGGTTTCCGGATCTTTAATTCCTCATTCCACTCAAGCCATGCAACACCATCATTGGCATCCTTTAATGCCATAAATAAGGAATACTCATCCAGCCACTCTGCTTCCTTTTTGCAAAAGCCTGCATAATCAGCCGGAACATTGTCCTTAAAACGTGCGTATGCCTTTTTTAAAAGTGCATAACGGGATGCATACATCGTGCCATAATCAATATATTTCTCACTTCCACCCCAGTCAAAGGATTCACATTCCTTTTTCTTCAGATAGCCTTCCTTGCAAAGATATTCCAGATCAATAAAATATGGATTGCCTGCAAAGCTGGAAAACGACTGATATGGGGAGTCCCCATAGCTGGTCGGACAGATTGGCAGAATCTGCCAGTAGGTCTGGCCTGCCTTATCCAGAAAATCAATAAATTTTCTCGCTGCCTTTCCCATTGTTCCAATGCCATAAGGAGATGGCAAAGATGATATTGGCATTAAAACACCACTTGTTCTCATGTTTATTTCCTCCTGAATGTCTAATTAATTTTTCGAATACTTTCGCCGTTTACAAATTCAAACGGCACAATTTCATGAACTGCTGCTTTTCCAAATTCAATCTGAGCAAAAAGAATATCAACGCTCTTCTGGGCAAGCGTTGCTGACTGCTGCTTGACTGCTGCCAGTCTCGGATTGTAATACTCCGCATACGGCGTCCCATCAAAACCTACGACAGAAACATTCTCCGGCACCCCTAGTCCCATGTCCCGAAGTGCACGTACTGCCCCGATCGCCATCACATCCGACATTGTAAAAATCGCTGTAATGTCCGGTGCCTGTTTCATCAGGCACATTGCGGCATCATACCCGCTGTCGTAAGAAAAACGTGCCTTTGCATAATACCTGTCGAACTGGAATTCACATCCATGCTTTTCAAAACTCTTTATGCAACCAAGATAACGCTGCTTACTTGTAAATGATGCGAAAAGATCTCCTCCGATAATCCCGATCTTCCTGTGTCCATGCTCCATTAAAACATCGAGCGCACATTCAGCTGCTTTTGTATCATCAGTTGCAACACTTGAAAGATTCGCAAAGTGCAAATGCCTGGCCTGTGTTGTCACAAGCACGCACGGCACCTTGATCTGTTCAAAGCCTCTCTCAAAATACTTTGGATTTCCTCCAAGAAACAGTATTCCAAGTGGCTTCCGCTCCCGTAAAAGTCTTTTTGCTTCTTCCACTTCATCCGCATCTTCATCAAGATAATCGATGACCGAAGTGTATTCTGTTCCTGCAATCTTCTTCTGGATTACTTCCACAATATCTGCAAACAGCATATTGCTCGTTCCTTTTAAAAGAACGCCAATCGTCTTACTCGCCGTCAGCTTCAGCTGCTTGGCATTGTTGTTTGGAACAAAATTATATAACGCTACGATTTCCTCTATCTTTTTCCTTGCGTCAGGACTTACATCCCTCCGGTGATTTAACACCCTTGAAACAGTGCTGATCGAATAACCGGATTCACGGGCAATATCCTTGATTGTAACCATATTATATCCTGCCTATCTGCCTTCTAAATTTATTCCATATAGCTACATCATATCATCCTTTAACGGCTCCCGCAACTTGCCTTTGAAAAAAAGCCTTTTCCTCTGACTGGAAACGTTTTCATTCACCAAAAACAGTATAGGTTCTTCCCCCTATGATTTCAAGAATTTCTTTTTTTTTCTACTTTTTCGCTAATTTTCGTAATAACTTTTTATTAGAATTGACGAATGGCGCGTGTAAACCGCAACAATCGATCCGGCTATTTCAAAAAACACCGGAAAAAAATAGCATTCCCATGCAAAAAATGATACTATGAAAAAGAGATTTATTTTTACAAAAGAGGAGTTGTTACTATGAATGAACAGATCAAACATAAAATCCGGCATAACATAAACCGCGGCATAACCTCCGTGAAGTGGATCGTTTTTTCGATTCTCTCCGGCATCATTGTCGGATTCTGCGGAACCGCATTTTATTTTGGAATGTCGCTTGTTACGGTGCTCCGCATGCAAAATCCATGGCTGATTTATTTTCTTCCAGTCGGAGGTCTTGCAATCGTTGCACTCTACCGCATGCTCCATTCCGAAAAGGACACAGGAACAAACCTTGTCCTCTCAGCCATTCACTCAGATGATGAGCTTCCCTTCCGGGTCGCACCGCTTATTTTTATCTCCACGTTAATCACCCATCTGTTCGGCGGATCTGCCGGACGCGAGGGTGCTGCTCTCCAGATGGGCGGAAGCATCGGAAACACCCTTGGAAAGCTGTTTGGCTTTGATGACAAGGATAAACATATTATGATTATGTGTGGCATGAGTGCAGCTTTTTCTGCTCTGTTTGGAACCCCAATGGCGGCTGCCATATTTCCAATGGAGGTTGTAAGTGTCGGTGTTATGTATTATGCCGCACTTGTTCCATGCGTCATCAGTTCCCTAATCGCCCACGGAATTGCCTATTCCTTCGGAGTGTCCAACGAGCTTTTCCTGATCCGGGACATTCCTGCCTTTTCAATTGGAAGCTCTGTATGGGTATCCGTGCTTGCCGTGTTATGTGCACTTGTGAGCATCTTATTCTGTGTCGCACTCCACGGTGCCGGCCGCCTTTATAAAAAATTCATTGCCAATCCTTACCTGCGGATTTTCACCGGTGGATGCATCGTTGTACTATTAACACTCCTTGTCGGGAACCAAAGCTACAACGGAACCGGAATCAATATTATCGCACAGTGCATTGATGGATCTGTAAGACCGGAAGCCTTTCTGCTTAAGATTATTTTTACTGCTGCCTGCTTAGGTGCCGGCTACAAAGGCGGTGAAATTGTTCCGTCCTTCTTTATCGGAGCAGCCTTCGGCTGTCTCTTCGGACTGACGTTTGGCTTTTCTCCAACACTATGTACCGCAGTCGGCATGACAGCAGTATTCTGTGGCGTTACGAACTGCCCGATTTCCTCCCTGCTTATCAGCTTTGAGCTTTTCGGCTATGACGGAATGCCATATTTCCTGCTGTCTGTTGCCTTAAGCTATATGCTTTCCGGTTATTTCGGACTTTACAAAAGCCAGCGGATCATCTATTCCAAATACAAAACCAATTATATCAATAAATCCACACTCTGATCATCTAACGGTAAGCCACTACAGCGGAAATGCCAGACACCTGGCAGGTTCCGCTGATTTTTTTCAGCACATCGCAGCCTGCCTTTTTGCCGGTCACACAAAGCTTCCAGTCATCGCCTTCCGGAAGTGTGAGTGAAACCTCCTCCTCATTCGCATTATATGCCACAAAAATCTGCTCGCTCTCCTCGTTTATAATAAATGACACTACATTTTCCGGTGCATCAAAAAATACAAGCCGTTCTCTCATTTCATCGGAAGATGGAATCCGAAGCCCCTTATGTGCCTTCCTAAATGCAATCAGTCCCTTGTAATATTCTGCAGTGTCCAGATTCTTTACAAGCATATCGTAGCGAAGTCCATTTGTATATAATGGCTGATCGTAGCTATTCTCCGAAACCTCTCCCGGATGTCCCAAAACAGGCTTGGTGCGAAGGAATTCTTCTCCCTGTAAGAAAAACGGAACGCCCTGTGAGGTAAATACGATTGCAGCCGCCAGCCTGCACATACGGATACGCGTCTCTTCTGTCGTCTCCGGACAGGATATACTCATCTTATCCCACAGCGTCAGATTGTCATGACAGGATACATAATTAATCGTATCAACCGGATCCTTCGCCCAAGGACCTGTCGTTGTGTACGCATAGGCATCATAATCTACCTGTGGATGCCTGCATGCTCCAGCCACAGAATAACGGATCGCATTTTCCTTTCCCTTTACCCCGCTTACATACCCACGCTCCTTCTCATAAAAGACATGACCGCGGATATTATCCCGGATATCATCGGAAAATGCACCAATCCCCTTAAGCTTTGGAACATTCACCTTTAATGCACGTTTCTCATCCGGAAGTGTGGAAGAGCCTCCGGTCCAGCCTTCCCCATAGACAATGATATCCGGATTAATCTCCTTTAACCGGTCCAAAAGCTGCTGCATTGTCTCGATGTCCAGACACCCCATCAGGTCAAAGCGGTAACCGTCGATATGATATTCTTTCGCCCAGTAGCATACCGAATCAATGATATATTTGCGCACCATGGCACGCTCTGATGCCACCTCATTGCCGCATGCGGAGGCATCGGAATATCTCTTGCCATCCTTCCGGTAAAAATAATCTGGAACCGTCTTCTGAAAGCAATTATCCTCAATATTATGTGTATGGTTAAATACAACATCCATGATCACACCAATCCCTTCCTTGTGGAAGTGCGCAACCATCTGCTTAAACTCGCGCACACGCACCTCCCCATGAAATGGATCTGTTGAATAGGAGCCTTCCGGAACATTATAATTCTCCGGATCGTATCCCCAGTTATACTGTTCTTTTGAAAGCTCTGCCTCATCCACACTTCCAAAATCAAATGCCGGCATGATCTGTACATGGGTAACGCCAAGCTCCAGAAGATGATCTGTTCCAGTTTTTACCCCCTGTGGGCCACACATTCCCTGCTCTGTGAGTCCAAGGTATTTTCCCGGATGCTTTACTCCACAGGAATCATCACCGGTTGTATCTGCCACAGAAATCTCACAGATGACTGCATCCGTATAATGCGGAAGCTTTGGACCGTGATCTGCTGCAAAGCCTTCTGGATCCGTTGTCTTTAAATCGATGACCATACCCCGTCTTCCATTGACACCTGCCGCCTTTGCATAAGGATCAATGGTCTCTTTCTCTGTGCCATCGCAGCATACCACATAGGTGTAATAGGTTCCCTCCAGATTCTCTTTTGTCTCATATACCCAGGTTCCACATACGTCGGATCTCATCTCTTCTTCCCCGATCAGGCAGTCTCCATCTCCCTTTTGATACCGTCTTAATGATACCGATTCTGCTGTAGGAGCCCAAAGACGGAAATGCGTTCCCTCCGGGCCACAGGAAACCCCAAGATCATTCCCCGCATAATAAAATTTTTTGTCAAATTCTTCATTAAATTCCTGATTCATTTTTTCTTTCCTTTACCTAATATTCAGAAATACGTTTCTATGCGGAATCCGCAATAGAATTTTCGCTTTTTTTCGTATTCTATTATATTTTATTTTTTTCAGGTTGACAATTGGGAAATTTACATAATTTCATGTCTGTTTTTTGTTCAATATGAAAAAAAAGATCCCCATCACAGTAAAAACTGCAATGAAGACCTTTCTCCATCAGCATTTCCGATTTTTTCCAAAAATCACATCATAATTGATACGCTTGTAAAACAGATCCTCTTTCTTATATCTGGAAAGATCAAAATTGGCACACATCCACATTGCCTTAGCAACCGCTGATTCCAACGTCATATCATAGGTTTCCAAAAAATTGCAAAGTGTTTTCATTTCATTTCCAACCTCATAGACTGTCATATCACTGCCCTCATGTGCCACCTGGGTTGCCATAATGATCACCTTATCCGGATGCTCTTCGCACTGGCTTTGAAATTCACTGCGGATGGACCTTGGAATTCCGCCGACACCAAAGCTCTCAATCACAATCACATCATACTGCTCAAAAATAAATGGAAGGATGGAAGGACGGATTCCAGGAATCAGCTTCAGCAGGAACACCCGGTCATCCATTTCCGTATAAAAATGTACTGCATTCTCATATGGGATCATCGGCAGATAACGCATGATATTCTGATCCTGGACAACTGCAAGCGATGGAAAATCAATGCTTGAAAATGCATTATAGCTTTTGGAGCGCACCTTTTTTGCGCGTGTCCCGGCAATTACCTTCCCATCGAATACGATAGAAACCCCTTGCGACTGACGGTCGGATGCATAGAGAAAACTGTCCAGCAGATTGGTCTTTGCATCCGTAATGTCCAGATTGATCGGCTTTTGGGATCCTGTAATCACAATTGGCTTTGAAGAATTCTGAATCATATAAGAAAGCGCAGCTGCGGTATATGCCATCGTATCTGTCCCATGCGCAATGACAAAGCCATCATACCGGTCATAGTTATCCCGGATGCATTCTACCATAAGCTTCCAGTGCTGTGGCCTGATATTTGAGCTGTCAAGATTTAACAGCTGGTTCACAGATACCCTGCAGATTTTCTCCACCTGCGGGATATAGGACAGCAGCTCTTCCGGTGTAATCTGCGGCTTTAATCCATTTTCAGATTGCTTTGATGCAATGGTACCTCCGGTTGCAATAAATAAAATATCTTTCACCTGAATGTTCCTTCCACATCTTTCAAAAATGCCTCTACCTGTTCCTTTGTCGTTGCCCAGCTTGTGCAGATCCGCATAACGGCATGGGACTCATCAAAACGCTCCTGGTATTCTAACACATACTTATCCTTTAACGCTTCACACAAAGAATCTGGCAGCACGACAAATAACTGGTTCGACTGCGGTGTTACGGTAAACGGAATCTGAAGCCTTGTAAAGTGCTCTACGATCTGCTCTGCCAGACGATTTGCATTTTTAGCAATCTGAAAGTATAAATTCTCTTCAAACAATGTCTCGAACTGGATACCAAGCAGTCTGCCCTTTGCAAGCATGCCTCCATGCTGCTTGATGCTGTACCGGAAATCCGGCATAAGCTTTTGATTCGTGATTATGACTGCTTCCCCAAATAAGGCTCCGACTTTTGTTCCTCCGATATAGAATACATCACAGCTTGCAGCAAGCTCTGGAAGTGTCAGATCGTTCTCCCGGCAGGTTAAGCCATAGCCAAGGCGTGCGCCATCGACAAACAGATACATGTGGTATTTTTGACACACCTCATAGATTGCCTGAAGCTCTGCCTTTTTATAGATTGTTCCAAGCTCTGTCGGAGTTGAAATATAAACCATCTTCGGCTGTGCCATATGCTCATTGCCACCGTCTTTATAATGCTCCCCGGCAAGCGCATCAATCTGCTTAGCCGTGATCTTTCCATCCACCGTAGGAAGTGTGATGCACTTATGTCCGGCAGCCTCAACCGCACCTGTTTCATGCACATTGATATGTCCGGTATCCGCACAAATCACCCCCTGATATGGTGCAAGTGCAGCATCAATCACCGTTACATTCGTCTGTGTCCCTCCGACAAGAAAATGCACTGCTGCATCCGGCGCACCACATGCGTTTTTAATCAGCTCCGCTGCATGCGCGCAGTGGGAATCCATGCCATACCCGATCGTCTGCTCCATGTTTGTCTCGGTCAGTCTTTTTAGAATGGAAGGATGACAGCCTTCCGTGTAATCACAATTCAGATAAATCATTTTGTTTCACTCTCTTACTTATTAGATTCTGATACGAGAGCCGTAAGTGTTTCCATTGCCTTTCCGGAATCAATCGCATCAGCGGCCATACGAATGCCTTCCTCCATACTATCAGCTTTTCTTCCAATATACAAGGCTGCACCCGCATTCATAAGAACAATTTTTCTTTTTGCGCCCCGTTCCTTTCCGGATAAAATATCTTTTGTAATCTGTGCATTTGTTTCTCCATCGCCGCCACGAAGCTCCTCTAACGTACAGCGCGCAAAACCAAACTGCTCCGGTGTAATCGTAAAGGTCGTAACCTTTCCATCTGAAACCTCCGAAACGGTTGTCTCGCCGGTTAAAGTAATCTCATCCATATGGTCACATCCGCTTACCACATAGGCACGCTCCACACCAAGCTTTTGCATTGCACCTGCAATAACCGGAGTCAGCGCTGCATCATAGACACCGATCACCATACCCTTTGCACGGGAAGGATTGGCCATCGGTCCTAAAATATTAAATACCGTACGGATTCCAAGCTCCTTTCTGACCGGACCGACATATTTCATCGCCGGATTAAAATGCGGTGCAAACATAAACCCGATTCCGGCAGTCTCCACACACCTTTTTACGACATCCGGATCTGCCCCGATCTTTACCCCAAGTGCTTCAAGGACATCTCCTGCCCCGCTTTTTGAAGAGATTGAGCGGTTTCCGTGCTTTGCAACCGGAAGACCGGCTGCTGCTGTAACAAATGCCGATGTTGTAGAGATATTAAAGGAATAGGTACAGTCTCCTCCAGTACCAACAAGATCAATATAATTCGGTACATCCGGAATCATAGTAGCTGCTTTGTCCCGTAATACAGCAGCAAGTCCGGTAATTTCTTCCAATGTCTCACCTTTCATGCGGAGTGCTGTCAAAAAGCACGCAATCTGTGCCGGTGTTGCCTGTCCGGATAAAATCTGCTCCTGTGCATGCTTTGCTTCTTCCATTGTTAAGTTTTCTCCTGCTGTAAGCTTTTTTAATATCTCTTTCATGGCTGTCTGCCTCTCTTTCTTATTCTGCAATTTTCCCTGTTTGTGCATTAAAGTGCGTTGAGTTCTTTTTTGAATGTAGACACATACTCCGCTGCCACGTTTGCATCAAAATTGTGTTCCCGCATCAGCTCAATAAAATGTGTTCCCACAATCGCACCATCGATCACATCCTTAACCGGTGCCACATCTGCTGCGGTACGGATACCAAACCCCATCATGACCGGAATCTTTGCGGCTGCCTTTACCGAAGTCAGGTATTCCTTTACCTTTTTATGGAATTCTCCGCCCTGTCCAGTCACTCCCATTGAAGAAACACAGTACGCAAAGCCTCTTGCATGTTCTAAAATCATTGGAATACGGTCTGCGGATACCGGTGAGACAAGCTCAATGAAAATTGTATCATCTGCACCATTTAATGCATTTTGTAATTCCTCCTGCTCCTCAAACGGAAGATCCGGAACGATCAGACCGTCCACACCGCTTGCAATACACTGATCGGCAAATCTCTGCACCCCGTAATGCAGGATAGTGTTATAGTACATCATAAATACGATTGGAACCTGAATCCCGGATTCCCGCATCTCCTTCATACACACAAAGGTTTTTTCCAGTGTAGCTCCGCCTGAAATTGCCTCATAGGATGCCTGCTGGATCACAGGGCCATCAGCGACCGGATCAGAAAACGGAATCCCAAGCTCGATCACATCACAGCCTGCCTGCTCCTCTGCTTTTATAATCTCCTTTGTTTTCCCATAATTTGGAAATCCTGCTGTAATATAGGTAATAAATGCTTTTTTCTCTTCCTTCTTTAACTGTGACAGTCTCTCTTCGATACGATTCATCGTCTTTTCCTCCTACTAGTTCATATATCCTTCGCCGGCAAGGTAGCCTGCGATCGTATTGACATCTTTATCTCCGCGTCCTGACAGGCATACGATCATAGACTGATCCTTTGTCATCTCTTTTGCCTTTTTGAATGCATAAGCAACCGCATGCGCACTCTCAATTGCCGGAATGATCCCCTCCAATTTACAAAGCTCCAGCAAAGCATCCATCGCTTCTACATCGGTAATGCTTACATATTTTGCTCTTCCAGTGTCTCTTAAATATGCATGCTCCGGTCCAACTCCCGGATAATCAAGTCCTGCCGAAATGGAATGTGCAAGCTTGATATTGCCGTCTTCATTCTGAAGCAGGTAGGAACGCATGCCATGAAGCACACCAGGCTCTCCATCCGCCATTGCAGCTGCATGCATTCCGGTCTCAACACCAAGTCCAGCAGCCTCTACTCCAATCAGCTCCACATCCTTCTCGTCAATAAAATCTGCAAACATACCGATGGAATTCGATCCTCCTCCGACGCATGCCATGACAACATCCGGATTTTTTCCTTCTGCTTCCTGATGCTGCACCTTTGCCTCACGGCTGATCACACTCTGGAACTCCTTTACCATTTTTGGATACGGATATGGTCCGACTGCAGAACCAATAATATAGAAGGTATCCTCTGCTGTTTTTGCCCATGTACGGATTGCCTCATTTGTCGCATCCTTTAAGGTATTGCTTCCAGATTCCACGGAAACAACCTTCGCACCAAGCATCTCCATACGCATCACGTTAAGCTTCTGTCTCTCTATGTCTTCTTTCCCCATATAAACCGTACATTCCATATTAAAAAGTGCCGCTCCGGTCGCGGTTGCAACACCGTGCTGTCCGGCTCCGGTCTCTGCGATTACCTTCTTTTTACCCATGCGCTTTGCAAGAAGGATCTGTCCAATTACATTATTGATCTTATGTGCACCGGTGTGGTTTAAATCCTCACGTTTTAAGTAGATCTTTGTTCCGTATTTCTCGCTAAGACGTTCTGCAAAATAAAGCGGAGTCTCACGACCGACATACTGTTTCAGATAATAATGATACTGCTTTAAAAATTCCGGATCGTGGATTGCCTCCTCAAATGCCTTATCTAATTCCTCTAATGTATTCATCAGCGATTCTGCTACATACTGTCCGCCAAACTGTCCATAATATGCCTTTTTGTTCATGTTTTTCTCTTTCCTTCCTATTTTATTATAAATTCTGATAAATTGTTTTCCAGTGATCTGCTAACGCTTTTGGATTATCCGCCTCCATAAAGGCTCTTCCAATCAGGAAACCGGATACCTCGTACTGTGCCAGAAACCTGACATCGGCATCTCCTAAAATTCCGCTCTCTGCGATAAGCACCTTATCGCGCGGCACTTCTTTTCTAAGCCTTGCAGTATTTCGGATATCAATGGAAAAATCCAAAAGATTCCGGTTATTCACTCCGATCATCCTTGGATCGATCGCAAGTGCCCGTTCAAGCTCTCTCTCATTGTGTACCTCGACAAGTGCATCCAGTTCAAGCTCCCTTGCCAGCTGATAAAAATCCTTTAACTGTTTATCATCCAGAATTGCTGCGATCAGAAGAACCGCATCAGCTCCGATTTTTTTTGCCTCATAGAACTGATATTCGTCAATCATAAAGTCCTTTCGGATAATCGGAAGCTCACTCTTTTGGCGGATTGTCTCCAGATAAGCAGTGTTTCCATGAAAATGATCCTCCTCGGTCAGACAGCTGATCGCATCCACCGATTCGTTATATTCTGTGATCCGCTCCGTCAAATCGATCTTGCTTGTGATCGCCCCAAGACTCGGCGATGCCTTTTTGAACTCTCCAATAATGGAAAGTCCCGGCTTTTTTAACGCCTCATAAAAGCTATCCTTTGCCCTTGTCTTTCTGGTCTCTCCCATCCGCCGCATCTCCTCGAATGGGATTTCTTTTTTCTGCTCCTTTATGCGGATTTTTTTATCTGCAACAATATCATCTAATATCATACAAGTCTCCTTTAAATTGTCCCGTTAATAAAATTCTCAATCATGCGCTTGCCATGCTGGGTATAAATGGATTCCGGATGGAACTGAAGACCGACAACCGGATACTCCAAGTGCCGCATTGCCATAATCTCGCCATCCTCTGTTTCGGCAAGCACCTTCAGGCAATCCGGGAGTGTATCCCTCTGCACCGCAAGGGAATGATACCTTGCCACCTTGACCGGCGTGTCGATTCCGGTAAAAATACTGCTTCCATCATGTGTGATAAGAGACTGCTTTCCATGGAACAATGCCTTTGCATAGGAGACGGTTCCGCCAAGTGCTTCTCCGATACACTGATGTCCAAGGCAGATGCCAAGCATCGGGATTTTATCGTAAAATTCTTTGACCACATCCATACAGATCCCTGCTTCCTTCGGGCTCTTTGGTCCAGGCGAAAGCACAATCCGGTCCGGAGCTAACTTCCTTATCTCTTCTATTGTAATCTTGTCATTCCGCACAACCTGAATGTCATCCTCAAAGGTTCCGATGTACTGATACAGGTTATAAGTAAATGAATCGTAATTATCAATCAGTAAAATCATAAGTTTTCCTCCTCTACCAGTGTCTTGGCAAGTGCCATAACCTTATTGCAGCATTCCTTATATTCATTTTCTGGAACAGAATCTGCAACGATTCCGGCTCCTGCCTGCAAATATACTTTGTTTCCTTTTTTTACCATTGTGCGGATTGTAATACAAAAATCCATATCTCCGGAAAAATCGACATATCCGGTTGCGCCTCCATAAAGTCCTCTTCTTGTGTTCTCAAGCTCATCAATGATCTCCATTGCGCGGATCTTTGGCGCTCCGCTTAACGTTCCTGCCGGCAGAAATGAAGAAACAAGATCAAATGGATGATACGTTCCTTTTCTTCTTCCTTCCACCTGCGATACGATATGCATCACATGGGAATAATTCTGCACCTCCATAAACTGTGTTACCTTTACCGTTCCAAACTCTGCGATACGTCCCATATCATTTCTTGCAAGATCCACAAGCATCACATGCTCTGCGCGCTCCTTCTCATCCCTTAGCAGCTCATCCTTAAGCAATGCATCCTCCTGCGGATCTGCCCCGCGTTTTCTCGTCCCTGCGATCGGGCAGGTAAATACACGGCTTCCCTGCTGCTTTACGATCATCTCCGGTGAGCTTCCAATCACTTCAAAATCACCGTAATTAAAATAATACAGATATGGGGACGGATTTAATTCACGGAGCTCCTTATACAAAGCAAATCCGTCCTGCCCGGTCTTAATTGTCCAGCGCTGGGAAAGCACCGTCTGGAAAATATGCCCTTCTTTTATGTACTCTTTGATCCGGTTCACCTTTTTACTGTACTGCTCTAACGTATCCGACTGTGCCACGATCACACCGTCATGATGGAAAACTGCTTTCTCATTCTCCGGTTCCTTTGTTTTTCTTGCCCGGTCGATCAAATCCTGTGCCTCAAGCAGTGACTGCTTTCTTCCTTCCTCTGTGTCCTCTCCAAGAACGATCGCAGTCAGAGTTTCTGCGACAAAATCCATAACAAGAAAATGTGTCATAAGCATCATTTGGACTGTCTCGATTCCGATCTCATCCGGGTTCTCATCCGGAAGCTTCTCTGCATACCGCACGAAATCATATCCAAGATTTCCAACAAGTCCTCCGGAGAATGCAAGCTCCTCATTATCCTTTACGATGTCGAACTCACTGTAATATTCCTTTAAAAGCTCTAGCGGATTTCCTTGCTTTACCGTCCGGCTCCCATCTCTTTTTGTAATCACAAGTGAATTTCCCTTCGACGTGATCATCTCCTCCGGTTCCTCCCCGAAAAAGGAATACCGGTCATAATTTTTGTCATAGCTCTCTAACAAAAAGCCCTTTCTATTTCCAACGAGGCTTTCATACATTCCTGTTGCTGTCTCATTTACGATACTAACTGTTTTCTTGTAAACACGTAATCTTCTCATTTTCCTGCTTCCTCCTGCCTATTGCCATAAACAAAAAGTCCCTGGAAAAGCAATTTTCTACCTGCTTTTCCAGGGACGAATTTCTCGTGGTGCCACCCTGCTTCATTCTGCAACCGGTACTTTTTTATTAAAAAAGCTGATATCTCCACAATCGGAAATATCAGCCACCAATTACACAATCTTTTCTACAGATACGGAGATCCTATCCTCTTACTATGATCTCGATATCCTGCCCCTGTAACGTGGGGAAACGGCATCCGCTACTATCCTTTCACTTTGCATCTAACGAATCCATTCCTGTCAGACTATCC
>CAKRLN010000033.1 GCA_934359535.1 uncultured Lachnospiraceae bacterium | reverse complement strand
GATATGTATGAACGTCGTGATGCATATGCAGCAGCATGTGAGATGTCTTTGTGTTTAGAGAAACTGGCTAAGGAATGTGAGAGTGAATATAATACTGCTACGATAGGGTGTATTGAAGTTGTACCAAATGCAGTGAATGTGATTCCGGGTAAAGCAGATTTTTCAATTGATATCAGAGATTGTAATATGGACTCAAAACAACAGTTGATAAAAAAATTATATTCAGAATATGACAGGATTGCAAAAAAAAGAGGTGTTACATATGAAGTTACAGAAGAAAATAATGATATTCCTTTGACCTGCAATCCAAAAATAGTACATATGATTGAACAAATATGTGAAGAACAGGAAATGTCATATGAAGAAATGATTAGTGGGCCATATCATGATTCTTTATTTATTGGCAGATTTGCACCGACGGCTATGATTTTTGTGCCGAGTAAAGATGGAATCAGTCATAGTCCTGAAGAATATACATCCTATGAGCAGTTGGCTGCCGGAACAGAAATTCTTGCTGAGACATTATTAAAATTAGCGAATGATAACAGTGATTTAGAAGCGTAAATAAATACGTAGGAAGGAAAAAGAATGAAGATTGCATTATTAGAGCCTATTGGCGTAAAAAAAGAAATTATTGAAGAACTTTCAGCACCATTTGTAAATCAGGGGCATGAATTTGTATACTATGATTCAAAGACTACAGATTCGAAAGAACTGGCAGAAAGAAGTAAAGATTGTGATATTGTTATGATTGCAAATAATCCTTACCCATCTGAGGTTATAGAGCAGGCAGACAAGCTTAAAATGCTCTCAGTTGCATTTACAGGAATCGATCACATCGCAACAGACAAGTGCAAAGAAAAGAATATTATGATTTGTAATGCAGCTGGATATTCGAACCAGACAGTTGCGGAATTAGTTATAGGAATGGCTATAGATGCGCTGCGTAATGTAGTGAAGGCTGATGGTATCGTAAGGAATGGTGGAACGAGTGCTGGAATTGGAGGAAAAGAAATCGCTGGAAGAACAGTCGGAATCATTGGTCTTGGCAGAATTGGTTTATTGGCAGCAAAACTATTTCTTGCATTTGGGGCAAAGGTAATCGCGTATAACCATAGTGAATCCGAGGAAGCAAAAGCATTAGGCATTGAATACAAATCGTTAGATAATGTACTTGCAGAAAGTGATATTGTATCATTGAATCTGCCATTAAATGCACAGACCAAAGGCTTTATATCTGCAGATAAAATTGCACTTATGAAAAGTGATGCAGTATTCATTAATTGTGCAAGGGGACCAATCGTAGACAATGAAGCTCTTGCTAAGGCTCTAAATAATGATAAATTGGGATTTGCATGTATAGATGTATTTGACATGGAGCCACCTATTCCAAAAGATTATGCATTACTTCATGCAAAAAATACATTATTAACTCCGCATCAGGCATTTATTTCTGAGGAGTCAATGATCCGACGGGCAAAAATTGTATTTGATAATGTATCAGCTTATTTAGATGGCAATCCAGTCAATGTATGCAAATTATAAATGAATTAGTCAACATAGATGGAAAATAAAACCAGTTAAGCAATAAAACTGAATATGGAATTAAAACATGAGCAGCTAGTCTATGAAAAATAGATTGGCTGCTTTTTCACGAAAAGCAGGTGTCAAAAAATGTTGAACATTTCATCAAATAGGATTATTCTTAAAGAAGAGAAAAAGAACAGAAAATGTGCAGAGAAGAAGCTTGTGGTTGACAAGTGCTATTGCAGAGGTGTACAGCTGAAGAACAAAAAGGTTTGGTTATGGCATGATGTTTATGCTGGAAAGGGGTTACTATGAGATCAATACAGAAAAAGCTCATTGCATCAATTTTGATTTGTTCGTTATTTACATCTGTTTTAATCGGGATTCTTGCGATATCGAATTCTGCCCGTACCGCGGGATCGGATGCTGAGATTAAGATGCAGCTGACAGAACAGAAAAACGTAGAACAGATCAATTCAGTCATTCAGAAAATCCAACAATCGGTGGATACGCTGAGTGAAGTTGCCATGAGCAATTTTGATTATGGTGCGTTTGTGCAGAGCAAAAATTATGCGGATACCTATACACAGACAATACAAAAGTCTGTACTGGATTTTGCAAATCATACAGATGGTGCGGTAACGGTATATTTTCGTTATAATCCGAAATATTCAAATTCGACGTCCGGTGTGTTTGCACAGCGTCAGTCGGTCGATAGTGATCTGGAGTGCCTTACGCCAACCGATTTTTCCATGTATGAAGAAGGCGATGTGGAGCATGTGGGCTGGTATTATCTTCCAGTGCAGGCGGGACAGGCAATCTGGATGTCTCCTTATATGAATGAAAATATTAATATCTATATGATCTCATATGTAGTGCCGCTGTTTGCAAAGGATGGCACTTCGATCGGGGTTATTGGAATGGATATCGATTTTTCGCAGATCACAGATCTGGTGGATGCGACAACCATATATGATTCCGGATATGCATTTTTGACGGATGCTGCCGGGGCAGTTATGTACCATAAAGATGTGGATGTGGGGACAAAGATTACCGATCTGGATAAGTCACTTTCCAAAGCCGATACTTTTTTGGACAATGAGGATAATCAGGGTAACGCGATGGGATATTCCTATAATGGCATAGTGAAGGAGTTTTTGTATTATAATCTGGATAATGGAATGAAACTCGTTCTTACAGCACCAAAGGAGGAGATTTATGGGGAAGCCTATGGCTTATCCAAAATGATCGTTGCTGCAATGCTTGTTGCATTTATTCTTTCCGCGATTATTGGGATTGTAATGGGAACCGGAATGTCAAAGCCAATCCAACAGCTCACATCAGTGATTGATCAGACAGCACAGTTGGATTTCCGGCCTACCAAAGAGGGGGAAAAGTTACGGAAACAAAAAGATGAAATTGGCATCATGGCGACCAAAATCCATGAGATGCGAAAGACGCTGCGGAGTCTTATGGAGGAGCTGCAGCAGACGCAGCAGGTGCTTGCAATCAATACAAATGACTTAAATGGTCTTATGAAACAGAACAGTGATTTCGCAGAAGATAATTCCGCAACAACGCAGGAACTTGCAGCTGGCATGGAGGAGACAAGTGCAAATGCTGCAAATATTGTAAAAAATGTGGAGGATATGAAAGAAAGTTCTCAGAATATCCAGAAGCTGGCTGAGGACGGAGAGGAAAATTCCGGACAAATTCAGGAGCGTGCTGGTGAAATGGAACGAATCAGTGTGGAATCCCGGAACAAGACCGATGAAATGTATGCCGTTATGAAGCAGAAGAGCGAAGCTGCTGTGGAACAGGCAAAATCGGTACAGAAGATCAATGCCCTGACAGAGAATATCAAACAGATTTCTTCACAGACGAATCTGCTGGCTTTGAATGCCAATATTGAAGCTGCCAGGGCCGGAGAAGCGGGAAAAGGTTTTGCAGTAGTTGCTTCGGAGATCGGAACGCTCGCAACACAGACGCTCGATACGGTTTCTACAATTGATGAAATTGTCCGGGAGGTAAATGGATCTGTGACAAATATGACCGAATGCCTGACAACGATCATGGAATTTCTGGAAAATACCGTTCTTGGGGATTATGAGAATTTTGCAAAAGTGGGTGAGCAGTATCACACCGATGCTGATACATTCCAGCAGATTATGCTGGAGACTAAAAATGCGGTAGGGGATCTGGAAAAACATATTGAACAGATCAGCAGTACCGTTGCGGAGATCAGTTCCATGGTGGAGCAGTCATCCGATGGAATCAGCGGCATCGCAGAGAAATCTGGAAGTACACAGAGTCTTGTTACAGAAGGATACAATAAATTACAGGAGTGCAATCAGTCTGTCAACGTGATCAAAGCGTTTGTTGCCCAATTTCGTTTGAATTAGAAAACTAGTTGACATTGCTGTTTTCGGTGGTAATATAGGTAATACAACACTTTTGGGGAGGAGGATATCATTGAAAACAGCACTTAAGAAAAAATATATTGGAGACAGGGCTTTTTACCGGAGATATCTGCTTTTGGCACTGCCGATGATCGTGCAGAATGCGATTACGAATCTAGTCAGCTTTCTGGATAATATTATGGTTGGACAGCTTGGTACAGAGCAGATGTCTGGAGTTGCAATCGTCAATCAGCTGATCTTTGTATACAATCTGGCGATCTTTGGAGCAGCATCGGCAGCAAGTATTTTCGGGGCACAGTATTACGGAAAAGGTGACCATAAAGGTCATATGTATTCTTTCCGCTTTAAGCTTTATGCAACACTTGTAATAACAGCACTTACAATTCTGTTATTTCTGACCAAGGGAGAGAGTCTGATCTCACTGTATCTGACAGATACAACAGGAAATGGTGCGACGAAACAGGCACTTCAGTATGGACTTCAATACCTGTCCGTTATGGTGGTTGGATTGGTTCCATTTGCAGTGAACCAGTCCTATGCGACGAATATCAAGGAGACTGGGCAGACGATGATTCCGATGATTGCAAGCTTTGTTGCGGTTGGAACGAATGCAGTACTGGATTTTCTGCTTATTTTTGGAATCGGACCGTTTCCGAAGCTTGGTGTTATGGGAGCGGCACTTGCAACGGTGATTGCACGTTATATCGAAGCCTTTATTGTAATCATCTGGGCGCATACACATATGCAGAAAAACCGGTATCTGAAAGGGGCATATGTAGGGCTTGGAATACCAAAGCAGGAGTTTAAAACAATTCTGATTAAGGGATTTCCGCTTATGATGAATGAGGTATTATGGGCAGCAGGAATGACGGCGGTAACGCAGTGCTATTCAATCCGTGGTCTGAATGTTGTTGCCGGTTTAAATATTGCAACAACGATTACCAATCTTTTCAATATTGTATACATTCAGCTTGGAGCCTGCATCAGCATTGTGGTTGGACAATATCTTGGAGCGGGAGAGCTTGATGAGGCAAAGGATGCAGACAACAAAATGATTGCCTTTAGTGTTTTCTGCTGTGTTATTATGGCGGTTATCATGTTGATTGTCGGGGGCTTCTTTCCAGCGATTTATAATACATCGGATGAGATCAAGGCACTTGCAACCAGCTTTATTGCTGTTTCTGCAATTATCATGCCATTTTGTTCTTTCACCCATGCATCGTATTTTACCTTGCGTTCAGGTGGAAAAACCTTTGTTACGTTCCTGTTTGATTCCGTTTTCACATGGGTGGTTGTTGTGCCAACAGCATTTCTTCTGGCACATTTTACCGGACTTGGAATTGTGAGCATTTATTTTGTTGTACAGGCAACGGAATTAATTAAGGTTATTATCGGGTATCGCATGGTGCGCAGCAACGTGTGGCTTGTTCAGATGGTGTAAATAGTTTCTCATAAATATTTGAAGAAATAGGCTCAAAATGCAAATAGAAATAATTAACTGGCAGAATAAGAAGGTGAAAATGACTATGACAGAAGAAACAAAAGAGTATGTGACATTTATGATTAGCGATAAGGAAGGCAACGAGGTTGAGCTTGCGGTTGTAGATGAGTTTGAGTTCGAGCATAAGAATTATGTGGCAGCGGCAAAGATAGAAGGCGATACGATTAGTCCGGAGGGAATTTATATTTATCGCGTGAAAGCCGGAGAGGAGTTTGCGGTGGAAAAGATCACAAATCAGATTGATTATCAGAAGATCGCAGAGGCATATATGGAGATGGAGAACGAGGGATGAGTCAGATTAAGCTTGGAAGTCATGTAGGAATGGCAGGTAAGGAGATGTTTCTGGCCTCAGCGAAGGAAGCTGCTTCTTATGGGGCAAATGTGTTTATGTTATACACTGGAGCACCGCAGAACACACGGAGAAAAGATATTTCCGAACTGAATATTGATGCAGGCTGGGAATACGCACATGCGCATGGAATCGATGAGATTGTTGTACATGCGCCGTATATTATTAATCTTGCAAATACGGTAAAACCGGAAACCTACGAGCTTGCAGTAGAATTTCTTGAAAAAGAGATCGTGCGTACAGCAGCAATGCGAAGCCGGATTCTTGTGCTTCATCCGGGAAGCCATGTGAATGCAGGTGTGGAAGCGGGAACAGAGCAGATCATAAAAGGATTAAATACCGTACTTGACCAGAATGAGGATGATGTGCTTATAGCGCTTGAGACGATGGCTGGAAAGGGAAGCGAGGTCGGACGTTCCTTTGAAGAACTGAAAGCTATTTATGAGGGTGTAAAGAAAAAAGACCGGCTGCGTGTATGCTTTGATACCTGTCATGTCAATGATGCAGGCTATGATCTTGTAAATGCCTATGATGACGTATTTGCAGAATTTGACCGTGTGATCGGACTCGACCAGATCGCTGTTTTTCATGTGAATGACAGCGTGAATCCGCTTGGCGCGCATAAAGACCGTCATGCAAATATCGGAAAAGGAACGATTGGTTATGATACACTGCACCGGGTGGTACATGATGAACGTTTTCTGGATATTCCAAAGATACTGGAGACACCGTGGCTCTGTGAAGAGGGCTCTGCGAAAAAGACAATTCCGCCATACAAAGAAGAAATTGCGTGGCTGCTGCAATAGGAAGAGGATTTTTATGTCCTCTTCTTTTTTTCAAAAATTTTCTTGCCAGATAACTGAGATTTGATATAATAAACTTAGGTTAGATATATCTAACTTGTTATGAAAGAAGGGAGCAATTATGTCAGAGGAAGAAAGAAAATTTTTGGAAATTGTTGATTTAAAAAAAGGTTTTGGGAGTGGAGAGACGCGCCAGGAGGTACTGCGCGGAATGAATTTTTCCGTGGCAAAGGGAGAATTTTGTGTGCTGCTTGGTCCATCTGGATCTGGTAAGTCGACACTGCTTAATATTATAGGAGGAATCGATCAGGCGGATTCCGGTTATATTTCGATCAGTGGCGATAAGCTTGAGGATATGAGTGAGCGGAAGCTGACACAGTACCGGAGAAAGCATCTTGGATATGTTTTCCAGATGTACAATCTGATCGGGAATCTGAATGTGAAAGAGAATATTGAGGTTGGAGCATATCTGTCTGATTCAGCGCTAGATATTGATGAGCTGTTACATACACTTGGATTATATGAGCATAGACACAAGCTGCCGAATCAGCTTTCCGGCGGACAGCAGCAGAGAGTTTCAATCGGGCGTGCCATTGTAAAAAATCCGGATATCCTGCTTTGTGATGAGCCAACCGGAGCACTGGATTACAATACATCGAAGGACATTTTAAAGCTGATTGAGGATGTGAATCAAAAATATGGCAATACTGTGATCATGGTAACGCATAATGAAGCGATCCGTTATATGGCAGATCATGTGATCAAGCTCCGTGATGGTGCGGTGCGCCACAATGATGTAAATACCAATAAAGTATCAGCAGCAGACCTTGAATGGTAAGCGGGGTGAAGAATATGAATAAGAAAACAAAAAACCCGCTGATCAAGCGTATTCCAAGGGAGCTTATTGGTGATTGGAAGAAATATCTTGTTGTAGCACTGTTTCTTGTGCTCACAATCGGATTTGTGTCCGGTATGTATGTTGCCAATGAGAGCATGATGACAGCGGCTGAGAATGGTATCGAGAAGTATAAGCGAGAGGATGGTCATTTTGAGCTGGCGGAGAAAGCTGATTCCGATTTTTTGAAGGAGCTTTCGAAAGGCGGGATGCCGGATGGCATAGAGGCAGATGAGGATGTGAAGGCTGTTCCGGTCACGATTTATGAGAACTTTTTCCGGAATGTGGATGAGGACTATGACAATGATGAAAAAAAGGATGGAACTGTCCGCGTATTTGCACAAACAGATGACATCAACCTTGCCTGTCTGATGGACGGAGAATTTCCAGAAAAGGAGGATGAAATCGCAATCGACCGGATGCATGCAGATAATGTCGGCATAAAAACCGGTGATACTGTAACAATCGGAGGAGAAAGCTATCGGGTGACCGGACTGATCGCATATGTCAATTATGCTACGCTGCATGAGAAAAGTACGGATCTCATGTTTGATGCATTAAAATTTGATGTTGCGATGGTGACAAAGGAGGGATTTGACCGTCTGGAGGACAGTGTACATTATTCTTATGCATGGAAGTATGATGATGCACCAGAGGATGAAATAGAAGAAAAAAGTTTATCCGACGATTTCCGGAAAACGCTTGTCGCACAGGCAATGCTTGCGCAGAATGAGCTGAAGGATTATGTTCCGCGTTATGCGAACCCTGCAATTAATTTTGCAACGGATGATATGGGATCGGATCTGGCAATGGGGGGAGTGCTCCTTGATATCCTTATTGTGATTATTGCATTTATTTTTGCAGTAACGATCAGCAATACGATTGCAAGGGAATCGGCAACGATCGGAACGCTCCGGGCATCGGGGTATACGAAGGGAGAGCTGGTGCGGCATTATCTGTCCATGCCGGTGATTGTAACACTTGTGGCGGCATGTGTCGGAAACGCACTTGGCTACAGCGCGTTTAAAAAAGTAGTCGTTTCGATGTATTATAACAGCTACAGCCTGCCAACCTATGAGACGATCTGGAATCCGGATGCGTTTGTCAAGACAACAGTCATTCCGGTTATTTTGATGTTTGTGGTAAATCTGGTCGTGATCATTCGTATGATGCAGCATACACCACTTCAGTTTTTACGGCATGATCTGAAACAATCAAAACGGAAAAAGGCACTTCGTCTGCCCAAATGGAGCTTTTTTGCAAGATTCCGTATGCGCATGGTTTTTCAGAATTTTGCCAATTATCTGATCCTGTTTGTCGGCATTTTCTTTATTATGGTAATGCTTGCAATGGCGGTTGGCATGCCGGATACTTTAAAGTATTATCAGAATCATATGGAAGATCTGATGTTTGCAAAATATCAGTATGTGCTGAAATCCTATCAGGATACGGCGGGAAACGTGATCACAACAGACAATCCGGATGCGGAAAAATTTGCGATGAAAGCACTGCTTCGAAAGAGTGATGTGCTTGATGAAGAAGTATCCGTGTACGGAGTATCCGATGACAGCCGGTATGTTAAGATTGCAGATCTGGAGCATCTGGATGAAAAGGAAATCTATATTTCAGAGTCCTTTGCAGAGAAATATGGGCTTGGCGCAGGTGACACGATCACACTGAACGAAAAGTATGAGGAAAAACAGTACAAATTTAAAATTAAAGGAACCTATGATCAGTGTCAGAACATTGCAGTGTTTATGCCAATTGAGAATTATCGTGAGCTTTTTGAGCTGAAGCAGGAAGCATTTACCGGATATTTTTCCAATGAAAAGCTGGATGACATCACAAAGGATCAGGTTGTGAATGTTATTTCCAAGGAGGATTTTACAAAGATGGCAGATCAGCTCGACCATTCCATGGGAGCTTATATGACCTATTTCCAGGTGCTTTGTATTCTGCTTTCTGTTGTCATGATCTACCTTTTGACAAAGCTGATCATTGAGAAGAATGAAAATGCGATCTCGATGACAAAGATTCTTGGATATGAGAACAAAGAAATTGCAAGCCTCTACCTTCTGGCAACTACGATTGTAGTTCTGATCGAAGATGCGCTCAGTGTCTTCCTGGGTGTTGTTGTGATGAACGTGGCATGGCATCAGATTATGTTTGAATATAGCGGATGGTTTGCGTTCCGGATGGACAATACCGGGTATGTGAAGATGTTTGGATTTGTACTGATCGGCTATCTGATCGTTATGTTGTTGGATTTTAACAGAATTAAGCGCATTCCAATGGATCAGGCATTGAAAAATGTAGAATAAAACATTTCGTATTGTAATTAAAACATGAATATGCTAGTATGATTAAAGTTTCATAGAGAAGACAATTGGTGCCGGCTGAATCGTAGATTCGGGCCGGGTAAAAGGGAAACAGGTGCAATTCCTGTACGATCTCGTCACTGTGATTAGGGAGTGCTTCCTCATTATGAAGAAAATGTCACTGATGCAGAGCATTGGGAAGGCAGAGGAAGCATGCAGATCTATCAGCCAGGAAACCTGCCTGTTGTCTGGTACAGGGAAGTTGTTTTCGGATTACAGCAATTCCCAGATCACGAGTAATTGGTCGTACTGGTTATACATCACTGCCGTTTGACAGGCTTATTTTGTATAGACTTTTTACTCCGCTCCGTTAGCTATGGGGCGGAGTTTTCTTGTGGAAACTATGATTCAATCATCATATCAAAAGGAGAACAGGATGAAAAAGAGAACACTGGTGCTTCTTGCAGCATGTACCCTTACAGTTGGACTGTTAGGTGGATGCGGAAGCAAAACAAACAACGATGTGAAAGAAACAGAAACAACAGCAAGCGGCAAGAACGCAGATCAGAAAGCAGCAGATGAGGTTGCAGATCTGATTGATGCAATCTATGTACAGACAAGAACTGATAAGACAGACGAGCAGTGTGCAGCTGCAAAGGCAGCATGGGATAAGCTTACCGATGCACAGAAGGAGCTTGTATCTGGAGAAAATGCAGATCCGGATTATTTCGGAAGAGATACTGGAGATGCATCCAAGGATGACCCATTAAATCAGGACGATATCGGAGAGAATGAGCTGCTTGTTGTAAGCTTTGGTACTTCCTTTAATGACAGCCGTGTAGCGGATATCGGAGGCATTGAGAAGGCACTTGCAGAGGCAAATCCAGGATGGTCGGTAAGACGGGCATTTACCGCACAGATCATTATCAATCATGTACAGGCGAGAGATGCTGAGAAGATCGACAACGTAGATCAGGCATTAGAGCGTGCCGTAAAGAATGGGGTAAAGAACCTTGTTGTACAGCCGACTCATCTGATGCATGGTGCAGAATATGACGAGCTTGTAGAGGCGCTTGAGAATTATAAGGATAAATTTGAGACCGTTACGGTTGCAGAGCCATTACTCGGCGAGGTTGGAACCGATGCAGAGGCTGTCAATGAGGATAAAGCAAAGGTTGCAGAGGCAATTACAGCAGAGGCAGTAAAGACTGCTGGTTATGACAGCTTAGATGCAGCAAAGGAAGATGGTACCGCATTCGTTTTCATGGGACATGGTACTTCCCATACTGCAAAGATCAGCTACAGCCAGATGGCTTCCCAGATGAAGGCGCTTGGATATGACAATGTATTTATCGGAACTGTAGAGGGTGAGCCGGAAGAGACTGCATGTGAAAACGTAATTGCAGATGTAAAGGCAGCTGGATATAAGAAGGTTGTTTTAAGACCACTTATGGTTGTTGCAGGAGATCATGCAAACAACGATATGGCTGGTGATGATGACGATTCATGGAAGAGCCAGTTTGAGGCAAGCAAGGCTTTTGACAAGATTGATACCCAGATCGCGGGTCTTGGTGAGGTCGAAGCAATCCAGCAGATCTATGTAGAGCATACAAAGAATGCCATTGAGTCACTTGGAAACATTGAAACATCGAAAGAGAGCACCACTGGTGCGCTCGAGGATGGTACGTATTCTGCAAAATTTGACACGGACAGCAGTATGTTCCATGTCAATGAGGCAAATAACGGTCGTGGAACCCTGACAGTAAAAGATGGAAAGATGACAATGCATATCAGTCTTGTTTCCAAGAAGATTGTAAACCTGTTTCCAGGAACAGCAGAGGATGCAAAAAAAGATGGAGCAGCTGTTTTAGAGCCGACAACGGATACCGTTACTTACAGCGATGGAACAACCGAAGAGGTATATGGCTTTGATGTGCCAGTAGAAGCATTAGACAAGGAATTTGATCTTGCAATTCTTGGCAGCAAGGGCGAGTGGTATGACCATAAGGTAAGTGTTTCTGATCCTCAGATTGAAAACAACTAATAGTTTGAAAACACACCGAAAGGATTCAATATGAATAAGAAAAAGATTACGGTACTGCTGTTGTCTGTTTTGGCAGGGCTGCAGCTGCTTGCCGGCTGCGGAGCAGATCAGGCACAGCAGAACCGTGTATCCGGTGCCAGAACAGAGGCTACGGAAAGTGGTGATACCGAAGAACTGGCAGATGAAAATGGAAAGAGTGTTCTGGAAGACGGGGAATATACCGTAAATGTTACGTTAGAAGGCGGAAGCGGAAGAGCTTCTGTGGACACACCCGCTAAGGTGACCGTCACAGACGGACAGGCATATGCAACGATTGTATGGAGCAGTGCAAATTATGATTATATGCTTGTGGATGGGGAAAAGTACCTGAATGAAAATGAGGGTGGAAATTCAACTTTTACGTTCCCGATTGACGGAGTACCATGTGAAATGGACGTTGTCGGGGATACGACAGCAATGAGTACACCGCATGAGATTGACTATACACTGACCTTTTCATTTCCTGAGGATGTGAGCTTTTCAGACCTTAAGGTAAACGGGCAGATGGAATTGTTCTATGCCGATCAGTTTACGGTAGAACAATATGGAGCATATAAAATGATAACGATCGTGAATAACGGTCGTTTTTTGCTTATTCCGGAAGGTGCATCCGAGCCGTCAGGAATTCCGGATGATGTTACAGTGCTAAAGCAGCCGCTTTCCCATGTATACATGGTTTCGAGTGCGGTTATGGATCTAATCTGCGAGCTGGATGCACTTTCTTCGGTCTCCTATACCGGAACGAAGCAGAAGGATTGGGCAGTGGAAAAGGCTGCTGACGCAATGAATAACGGGAGTCTGATCTATGCAGGAAAATACAGCGCACCGGACTATGAGCTTCTGCTTTCCGGAGGGTGTAGCTTTGCGGTGGAAAATACGATGATTACCCATAATCCGGAGGTCAAGGAAAAGCTTGAAGAGCTTGGCATTCAGGTAATGATTGAGCGTAGCAGTTATGAAAAACATCCGCTTGGAAGACTTGAATGGATCAAGCTGTTTGGTGTATTATTTGGGAAAGAGCAGGAAGCCAAAACATATTTTTCCGGACAGGAGGCACAGATTGTACCGATTCTGGAAAAAGAAAATACCGGATTATCCGTGGCATTTTTTGCAGTTGCATCGGATGGAACTATTACAGTACGAAAGCCAAATGATTATGTCTCTTCCATGATTGAGCTGGCCGGTGGAAATTACTCTTTGAATGGTTACATCCAGGAAGAAGACAATGCACTTTCCACGATGAAGATGCAGATGGAGGATTTCTATGCCGCAGAAAAGGATGCGGATGTACTGATCTACAATGGAACCATTGAGGGTGAGCTTACTTCGATGGATGATCTTTTGAAGAAAAACAGCCTCTTTGCGGATTTTAAAGCGGTAAAAAATGGTCAGGTATATACAACCGGAAGTAATTTCTATCAGCAGACAACCGGAACATGTGAGTTTATTGAAGATCTGAACCGGATTCTGACCGGGGATACAACCGGGGATTATCGTTTCCTGAAGAAATTGTAACAGGCAGGGAATTGCAAAACGCACGGAAGGTACATGTGATTGTAAATTTGGGAGAGTTTCGCAAAACTGATTATAGCAGGAAATGAAAGGAGTGAGGAAGGCTTGAAGAAACGGTATATGACAGCATTTTTTATATTTGTCCTATTGCTTATAATCCTGTTTCTGTGGAATGCCGGTGTGGGAAGTGTCGGCATGACAATGAGAGACTTCTTAGGATTGTTTGATGCAGAGGGGCGTGATCAGACATTGTATCAGATTGTATGGAAAATCCGCCTGCCGAGAATCTGCGCGGCAATTCTTCTGGGAGGTGCTCTTTCCGTTTCCGGGTTCCTGCTTCAGAGTTTTTTCCAGAATCCGATCGCAGGACCGTATGTGCTTGGAATCTCCTCCGGTGCAAAGCTTGTGGTGGCCCTGACT
>CAKRLN010000032.1 GCA_934359535.1 uncultured Lachnospiraceae bacterium | reverse complement strand
GATTTTCATGTGGCTGTGAGGAGTTTCTTGTACCAATGGGAAATTATAAAGAAGCAGAGCTTGTCAGAGGGGCAAAGATCTATGGTTTCACTCATTTAAAACAGGTTATTGCCTTTTTGAATGGAGAGCCTTATCAGATGCCAGAATATAATTATATAGAAGAAAAAACTCTGGAGAAAAGGACCTATGATTTCTCAGAGGTAAATGGTCAGCAGTACATGAAAAGAGCCTGTGAGGTATCGGCATCCGGAATGCATAATCTGCTTATGGTGGGACCGCCTGGAGCTGGGAAAACAATGATTTCAGAACGGATGCCCACAATACTTCCGCCGTTAGACGAGGAAGAAAAGCTGGAACTGTCTAAAATTTACAGCGTCTGCGGGATGCTGTCCAAGAAGAACCGGCTTTTATCCGAACGGCCATTCCGGAATCCGCATCATACGATAACGAGAGCAGGACTGACCGGCGGTGGAGCGGCTTTAAGACCGGGCGAAATCTCCCTTGCGCATCAGGGGGTTCTTTTTCTGGATGAACTGACAGAATTTGACAAGGCAACATTGGAAATATTAAGGCAGCCGTTAGAAGAACATGAAATTCATCTTGTAAGAGCAAGTGGTGCAGCTACGTATCCGGCATCTGTTCTTCTGCTCGCAGCGATGAATCCGTGTGCCTGTGGGTATTATCCTGATATGCAGAAATGCAGCTGTACACCGGCAATGCTTAAACGCTATTTAAATCGGATTTCACAGCCGCTATTGGACCGGATTGATATTTGCGTGGAGGCATCTGTGCTTAGCTACGAGGAATTGACCGGAAGTACTTCCGGAGAAAGCTCTGAGAAAATAAGAGAGCGGGTGGTAAGCTGTCATCAGATTCAGAAGAAACGGTTTTCCAATGAAAATTTTTCGCATAATACACAGATCCCGGTGGCGAAGCTGAAGGAATACTGTCCGCTTGGGGAAAAACAGCAGCATTACATGGAACATATGTACAGTAAAATGGGTATGACAGGACGGACATATCATAAAATATTAAGGGTGGCGAGAACGATTGCAGATATGGATGAAAGCATTGACATTCAAATGAAGCATCTGAATGAAGCAGTCTGTTACCGAAGCGTGAATGAAAAATTCTGGGGAGGGAGCAGAGGATGAAATACGAGCTGTGGCTTGCAAATATCAAAGGGATTGGGAATCAGAAGATCCGGCGTCTGTTGGCGGCCTGCGGCAATGCTGAGGAACTATATTTTTCTGATGAGAAAAGGCTTGGGCAGATTTATGGGATTACGGATGAGGATATCTGGAATATTACAGAATGCAGAAAGCACTGGAATCTTGAAAAAGAAGTAGAAGCTCTGGGAGAACAGGGGATTTCCTTTGTTTCAATGGAACAGGAAAGCTATCCAAAACGACTCCGGAATATCCAGACAGCACCTTATGCACTTTATTACCGGGGACATCTTCCAAAAGAGGAGAAAAAGGCAGTTGCGATTGTCGGCGCAAGAGGCAGGTCTGAATACGGAAGTACCGTAGCGCGGGAGCTGGCACGGGAGCTTGTAAGAACTGGGGCAGTGGTGATCAGTGGTCTTGCGCGTGGAATCGATGCAGACGGACATACAGGGGCACTTGAACAAAATGGAATGACATTTGGCGTTTTAGGGTGTGGGGTGGATGTGTGTTATCCCCAGCAGAACCGGTATTTATATGAAAAAATTCAAAAAAAAGGTGGTATTATCTCGGAATATCCTCCTGGAACACCTGCCAAGGCAGCTTTTTTCCCAGCAAGAAACCGGATTATTTCTGGAATGAGTGATTGTGTGGTTGTCGTAGAAGCGCGGAAAAAAAGCGGATCATTAATCACGGCAGATTATGCAATGGAACAGGGAAAAGAGGTTTATGCGGTACCGGGAAGGATAAAGGATGCTTTGAGTCAGGGCTGCAACGAACTGATTCGGCAGGGGGCAGCCGTGTTTACCAATGTGGAAGATTTTTTGGAGGACTGGCAGCTTCACGGGAATGCAGGATACCGGCAGCTTGATTTTAAGCTGGAACTTCTGCAAAAGGAGGAGCGCTTTGTATATGAATATCTGGACTATAATCCGGCCGGAATCGGGAGACTTACGGACCGCACCGGACTTTCAGTTCCTATTCTTTCGGATATTCTTGACCAGCTTTGCGACAAGGGATTTGCAAGGGAAGTAGTTCCGAATTATTATGTGAAAATTTCTTAAGCGTTTTGCAATTTTTGAAAATTTACTTGAAAAAGATGGAACGTTGGTGTATAGTAACAACGATTTTGTCCGAAGCAGTTCGGAGATTGGTAAATCGGATAAAGGAGCATACCTATGGCAAAATATTTGGTAATTGTGGAATCACCGGCAAAGGTGAAAACAATAAAAAAATTTCTTGGCAAAAACTATGAAGTGGTTGCCTCGAATGGACACGTAAGAGATCTTCCGAAAAGTCAGCTCGGAATCGATATAGAACATGATTTTGAACCGAAATATATTACAATCCGCGGAAAAGGAGAGATTCTCGCCAAGCTGCGCAAGGAAGTAAAGAAGGCAGACCGCGTTTATCTTGCGACCGACCCGGACCGGGAAGGAGAAGCAATTTCCTGGCATTTAAGCAAAGCACTTAAGCTGGAAGATAAAGAAGTATGCAGAATCAGTTTTAACGAGATTACAAAAAGCGCGGTAAAGGCATCCTTAAAGAGCCCAAGACAGATTGACATGGATCTTGTGGATGCACAGCAGGCAAGGCGCGTGCTTGACCGCATGGTTGGTTATGAAATCAGTCCGGTTCTCTGGGCAAAGGTAAAAAGAGGACTGAGTGCGGGGCGTGTACAGTCGGTAGCTCTTCGGATCGTCTGTGACCGGGAAGAAGAAATAAATGCCTTTATTCCAGAAGAGTACTGGAGCCTGGAGGCTTCCCTTTTCGCGGAGGGTGAGAAAAAGCCAATGATTGCCAAATTGTATGGTAAGAATAAAGACAAGATCAGCATTTCATCGAGAGAAGAGATGGATCAGGTATTAAAAGAACTTGATGAGGCTGGTGAGTTTGAGGTTCTGGATGTGAAAAAGGGAGAACGTGTGAAAAAAGCTCCTCTTCCATTTACAACGAGTACATTACAGCAGGAAGCATCCAAAGCGTTAAATTTCCCGATTTCAAAAACGATGAGAATTGCACAGCAGTTGTATGAAGGTGTAGACATTAAAGGACAGGGAACCGTTGGTATTATCACGTATCTGCGTACAGATTCTGTTCGTGTATCAGAGGAAGCGGATACAGCAGCAAGAGAGTTTATTGGAAGCAATTACGGGGAAAAGTATCTTTCGGCCGGAAGCACAACCAAGAGTAAATCAGCAAAAATCCAGGATGCGCATGAGGCAATCCGCCCGTCAGATATTAACCGTGTGCCATCAGAGATCAAGGAATCGCTCACAAGAGATCAGTTCCGCCTGTATCAATTGATCTGGAAACGTTTTGCAGCAAGCCGGATGGCCAATGCTGTTTATGAGACAACAACGGTTAATATTGGAAAAGGCGATTATCGTTTCCATGTATCTGCGTCAAAGGTGGCATTTGACGGGTTTATGCTTGCGTATGTGGATTCGGATGATGAAAAGACAGAAAATAACGTATTTTTAAAATCCATTGATGAAGATACAAAGCTTTCCTTAAAGGAGTATGAGCCCAAACAGCATTTTACACAGCCGCCGGCACATTACACCGAAGCATCACTTGTAAAAACACTTGAGGAGCTTGGAATCGGACGGCCAAGTACGTATTCACCGACAATTACAACGATTATTGCCCGCCGCTATATTACGAAGGAAGCGAAGAACCTTTACGTGACAGAAATCGGAGAGGTTGTGAATGCAATTATGAAGGAATCATTCCCGACAATTGTGGATGAACACTTCACGGCCAATATGGAATCGCTATTAGATGGGGTAGAAGAGGGAAAAGTAAACTGGAAAGCGGTTGTTGAGAATTTCTATCCGGATCTGGAACAGGCAGTCGAAAAGGCACAAAAGGAATTAGAGAAGATCACAATCGAAGATGAGGTTACGGATGTTGTCTGTGATGAATGTGGGCGCAATATGGTGATTAAATATGGACCACACGGAAAGTTCCTCGCGTGTCCGGGATTTCCAGAGTGCCGCAATACAAAGCCGTATTTCGAAAAAATAGGAGTTGCCTGTCCAAAATGCGGAAAAGATGTTGTAATTAAGAAGACAAGAAAAGGCCGTAAGTATTATGGCTGTGTAGATAATCCGGAATGTGATTTTATGAGCTGGGGAAGACCAGTCAATGAAAAGTGTCCACGCTGCGGCGGATATATGGTTGCAAAGGGAAACAAGATTGTCTGCGCGGATGAACAATGCGGATATGTTATGGATAAAAAAGACGAGTCGAAAGAAAAATAGATACAGATATAAAAATTTATTGAATTGTCAGAAAGTTTGTGGTAAACTACACTCAGTTAGGGAAAATAAATCACCATAGGAGGAATGGCATGAGTGTTCAGTTATTAGATAAGACAAGGAAAATTAATAAGCTGCTTCACAATAACAGCTCTTCTAAGGTTGTTTTTAATGATATCTGTGAAGTTCTTACAGGAATCCTTGGATCAGACATCCTTGTTATCAGCAAGAAAGGAAAGGTTCTTGGATCAAGCATCTGCAAAGGGGTGGACGAGATTCAGGAACTGATCGTAGATGAGGTTGGCGGGTACATTGACCCGATGTTAAATGAGAGGCTCCTTGGTATTTTGTCAACCAAGGAAAATGTCAATCTTGAGACACTGGGATTTGGAGATGAGAGCAGAAAATATCGTGCAATTATTACTCCGATTGATATTGCAGGAGAACGGCTTGGAACACTTTTTGTTTACCGTAGTAATGAAGAGTATGATATTGATGATATTATTCTGACCGAATACGGAACAACGGTAGTCGGACTTGAAATGATGCGCTCTGTAAACGAAGAAAGTGCAGAAGAAGCAAGAAAAGTCCAGATTGTAAAGTCGGCAATCAGCACTTTATCTTTCTCAGAGCTTGAAGCGATCATCCATATTTTTGATGAACTGGATGGAAAAGAAGGAATTCTTGTTGCAAGCCGGATTGCTGACCGTGTTGGAATTACACGTTCTGTGATTGTAAATGCACTCCGCAAGTTCGAAAGTGCAGGTGTGATAGAGTCAAGATCATCCGGAATGAAGGGAACCTATATCAAGGTGATGAATGATGTAGTTTTCGATGAGCTTGAGAAGTTAAAAAAACACCGCGATATGTAAACAGAAAAGAGTGGGAGACGGGCTTATGTGAAAATATAAGTCCGTTTTTGTGCAATTTTACAGAAAAAAAACTTGTGTTTTTTTCTGTATCAGATATACTAGTATAGTAGGTCTATAAGGGCAAGGAGAAAAAATATGTTTGCTTCAAATGCATTTAATTATATAAATCTTCTCGATAAGGCAGCAGACGCAAGCTGGACGAGAAAAAGCGTGATTGATAATAATATTGCGAATGTGGATACCCCTGGCTACAAAAGGCAGGAAGTTGATTTTGAAAGTACCCTGAAGAGTGCATTAAAGGATTACCAGTATGAATCTTTGGATTCAAAAATAGATAATCTGGATTTGTCAAGCTTAAACGCAAGAACATTCACAGATTATGCAAACTATTCATACCGAATGGATGGAAATAATGTGGATATGGACGTAGAACAGACTGAGCTTGCATCCGAACAGATTAAATACGAAGCAATTACATCAAGCATCAGTTCAGAATTTGCACGCATGAAAGCAGTCATAAGCTAAGAAATCAGGAGGAAAGAATAAATGGGTTTATTTCAGTCTTTTAATATCAGTGCTTCTGGAATGACGGCAGAGCGTTTTCGTACAGATATCATTGCAGAGAATATCGCGAACGTAAACACAACGTCGACAGAGAGTGGAGGACCATACAGACGCAAGATCGTAACCTTTTCCGAGAAAAATGTTACACCCTTCAGCCAATACTATTCTGCATCGAAGAACCGTGCAGTCGGAAATGGAGTCAGGGTTTCTTCCGTGACACAGGATTATTCAACTGATTTTACACAGGAGTATGATCCGTCGAATCCGGATGCAGATGAGAATGGTTATGTGTATTATCCGAATGTTAATACAGTGACGGAAATGACAAATCTGATTGATGCTACAAGGGCTTATGAAGCAAATGCGACAGCATTTAATGCAAGTAAAAGCATGGCAGAGGCAGGACTTCAGATTGGCAAATAACAGATAGGAGTGAGTACATAAGATATGGATATTTCAGTTTTAAACGGAGTAACGTCCGATTATTTAAACGGAGTTGCAAAGAACGAATCCCTTGTTAAGAACGATGATAACACCTTTGATTCTGTACTTTCTTCAGCAATGAACGCACTTGATGAGACAAATGCTTTGCAAAATTCGGCGGAATCCGAAGAAGTTCGTTTTATGCTTGGAGAATCTGAAAATACACACGATCTTTTGGTGGCACAGACAAAGGCTTTGACGGCAATACAATATACAACAGCAGTCAGGGATAAAATGATTGATGCATACAAGGAAATTATGCAGATTTCAATTTAATCCAGGCAAGGAAGCCTAAAATAGCAGATATGACGAATGTAAGGGGAATTTGAAATGCCGGAACAAATACAAAAGATCTTAAACCGGATTATGGAATGGTGGAAGAAATTTAATACAAAGCAGAAAGCAATTCTGATCAGCAGTACAGCAGTTGTTCTGATTGCGCTTGTGATTCTTGGAGTGTCCGTCTCAAGACCGACATACGTACCACTTGTTACCTGCGAAGATACAGCCAAGGCAGCAGAGGTAAAGAAAGTCTTAGAGGGGGATGGCTCAATTGATTACAAGGTATCGGATGATGGATTGTCCTTTACTGTCAATCAGAAGAATCAGGCGACGGCAGAAATTCTTCTTGGAGAGAACAATATCCCTTCAGATGGATACAGCATCAACGATGCTGTAGATGGAAGCATGTCCTCAACAGCGGCGGATAAGCAGAAAAAATATAAGCTTTATATGGAAGAACGTTTTGCCAAACGCTTGGAATCGCTATCGAATGTTGAATCAGCAACGGTGGATCTGACACTTCCAGATGATGATGGAACAATTCTTTCAAAGGATGAACAGGCGAAAGCGGCGGTTACATTGAAGCTTTCGGGCGATATGGGGGAGGATCAGGCATATGGTCTTGCAAGATTTATTGCAACCCAGATCGGAAATGAATCAACAGATGGAATTACAATTCTGGATCAGAATGCCAATGTGTTATATTCTGGGGCTGATTCAGATTCGGCGGTTGGAACGGCAAGCTCCCAGCTTTCCTATCAGCAGAAACAGGAGAACCTGCTCAAAGACAAAATCAAAGATGTTCTTGTTGAAACAAAGATTTATTCCAATGTAGAAGTTGCTCCGAAGCTGGATATTAATTTTGATAATACCGAGACAGCAACGCATGAGTACTATGCTCCGGATGGACAGACGGATGGTATGGTATCTTCTAAGGATGAATACGAATCTGAATCGACGAACGGAAACGGTGGAACACCAGGAACAGATACGAATGATGCAAACACCTATGTGACACAGGATAACGAAAATTCCTCCTCTACGACTTCGGAAACGAAAACACAGTATCAGAACAATGAAAAAATCACAAAAACAACAAATGCCGGGGGCACAATCAATTATGACAGTTCATCGGTGTCAATCGTATGTACAAGATACGTTGTATATGATGAAGCGCAGATGGAGAAGAACGGGGATTTGAAAGATACAACCTTTGATCAGTTTGTTGCACAAAACAGCGATCCGGTTCAGGTAGATGTGGATGATTCCCTTGTTCAAATGGTCGCAAATGCAACAGGATTCCCGACAAATGGAATTACGATCCTTTGCTATCAGCAGCCAGAATTCCATTATAAAGATAAGAGCAGCCGTACACTTGCAGATATTTTCCAGATTGTACTTGCAGTGCTTATTTTTGCTTTGCTTGGATATGTGGTATTCCGGAGCACAAGAAAGGAACCAGAGCCGGTTATGGAGCCGGAGCTTTCCGTGGAATCCCTGTTAGAGTCAACTGCGGAGGCGCAGCAGGATGATCTTGAGGATATCGGCTTCAATGAGAAGTCAGAGGCGAGGGTTCTGATTGAGAAATTTGTGGATGAGAATCCGAATGCGGCAGCACAGCTGTTACGCAACTGGTTAAACGAAGATTGGGAGTAGTTTTTCATGGCAGAGACATATACAGGAATACAAAAAGCAGCGATTCTTCTGATTGCACTTGGACCAGAAAAATCGTCGGCAATATTTAAACATTTAAAAGAAGAAGAAATCGAAGAACTCACGCTTGAAATCGCGAATACACGAAGTGTTTCCCCGCAGACAAAGGAAGACGTATTGAATGAATTCTATCAGGTGTGTCTTGCACAGCAGTATATTGCGGAGGGCGGTATTGGCTATGCCAAGGAACTTCTTGAGAAATCGCTTGGAAATGAAAAAGCACAGGATGTTATTGCCAAGCTTACGGCATCACTTCAGGTGCGCCCATTCGAATTTGTACGAAAGACGGATCCAAGCCAGCTTTTGAATTTTATCCAGGATGAGCATCCACAGACGATTGCAATGATCCTTTCCTATCTTGCTCCAGGACAGGCTTCTATGGTGCTTGGAGCCCTCCCTCCGGAAAAACAGGCTGATGTGGCAAGAAGAATTGCAATGATGGATCGTGCTTCACCGGATGTAATCAAGGAAGTTGAAAAAGTACTTGAACGTAAACTTGCATCTCTTGTTAATCAGGATTACACAATTGTTGGTGGTGTTGACGCAATCGTTGCCATCCTCAATTCTGTTGACCGTTCCACAGAAAAGCATATTATGGAATCTCTTGAGATTGAGGAGCCGGAGCTTGCAGACGAGATCCGCAAGAAGATGTTTGTATTCGAGGATATTCTGCTGCTTGATGACCGTGCAATCCAGAGAGTTCTCCGCGATGTTGAGAATTCGGATCTTGCGCTTGCGCTTAAGAATGCAACGGAAGAGGTACAGAATGTTATCTTCAAGAACCTGTCGAAACGTCTTGCTGCAATGATTAAGGAAGATATGGAATTTATGGGACCGGTTCGTATGAAGGATGTCGAGGAAGCACAGCAGAAGATTGTTAGTGTTATCCGAAAACTTGAAGATTCCGCTGAAATTGTAATTTCAAGAGGCGGAGGTGACGATATCGTTGTATAATGTTGTAAAACAGAACTTTGTTACCGGGCTTCAGAATGAAGCAAGGGTGATCAATGCAGACGAGATCCTTCAGGAAAAACTAAAAAAACAGGCGGAGGAAGAAAAAAAACGTTTTCAGAGCACACATTCAGAGGATGGAAGCGTAGTAGAACCTTCGCCAGAAGAAGTGTTAGAGGCCGCAAGGATTCAGGCAGGACTGATTGAAGGAAAAGCAAAGGATGATGCTGACCGGATGATGGAACAGGCGAAGGACCAGGCTGGTGCATTGTTTGAGGAACAAAGACGTGCCGGTTATGATGCCGGAATGCAGCAGTTTGAGGCAGAAAAAGAGGATATGCTGAATCAGCTTCAGGCCAAATATGCATCAATGGAAGAAAACCTGAGAAGTCAGTATGCGAAAAAGCTGGATACAATGGAAAACGATATTGTTGATGCTGTTATCCAGGTGTTTGATAAGGTTTTTCATATTGAATTTGAAAAAAAGAAAGAAATTCTTATATATCTGATAAAAAATACGATTGATCATAATGAGGCAGATCAGAATTTTCAGGTGCGGGTATCACCGGCAAATAAGCAATACTTATCGGAGAATCCGCGTTTGATCGAAGATGCGTTTTCCGATCAGATCACGATCGAGTATGTGGCTGATCCTGCACTGAATGATGAACAGTGCATGATTGAGACCAGCTCCGGCGTGTTTGACTGCAGCGTAGATACAGAATTTCAGAATCTGATCAATGATCTTCGCTCGCTTACATAGAACATAAAAAATGCTTTGATTTTGGAGATAATTTTGTGACAAAAGAGGCAGAAAAATATTTGCAGCTGATGGGAAAGCGGTTTTATAAAAGCTATGGAAAGGTTGCAAAAGTAGTAGGACTTACAATTGAATCAATTGGACCGGAGGCAAGACTGAATGATCTGTGCCGCATATATCTGGACAAAGAAAAAACCACTTCTGTGATGGCAGAGGTGGTGGGGTTTCAGGATCGGCGGCTCATTCTGATGCCGCTTGATAATGTCGAAGGCGTTGGAATTGGATGCACAGTGGAGAACACCGGGCATCCATTGTCGGTTATGGTGGGAAACGGAATCTTAGGACATACCCTTGATGGAATTGGAAGACCAACCGATGTGGAAGAGCTAGAGACAGGACAATATTATCCGATTGAGGCAGATCCGCCAGATCCAATGCAAAGAAAAATTATCAGTGAGGTGCTTCCGCTTGGCGTAAAGGCAGTGGATGGTCTGATTACAGTAGGAAAAGGGCAGAGAATTGGCATTTTTGCAGGCTCAGGAGTTGGAAAAAGTACACTTCTTGGTATGTTTGCAAGGAATACCAAGGCGGATATTAATGTGATTGCCCTGATTGGGGAGCGAGGGCGAGAGGTTCGGGAATTTATCGAACGCGATCTTGGACCGGAGGGAATGGCAAGATCGGTTGTTGTTGTTGCAACGTCTGATAAACCGGCATTGATCCGGAAAAATGCGGCAAAGACAGCTACAGCAATTGCAGAATATTTTCGGGATCAGGGAAAGGATGTTCTTCTTATGATGGATTCCCTGACCCGTTTTTCCATGGCACAGAGAGAAATCGGACTTGCTTCCGGTGAGCCGCCGGTAACAAGAGGCTATCCACCGAGTGTATATTCGGAGATGCCAAAGCTTCTTGAACGTGCAGGAACCGCAGATTTGGGTTCAATCACAGGACTTTATACGGTACTTGTAGATGGGGACGATTTTAATGAACCAATTACAGATACTGCACGAAGCATTCTGGATGGACATATTATGTTGGATCGTAAGCTGGGACATAAGAATCATTATCCTGCAATTGATGTATTGCAGAGTATTTCGAGGGTTATGAGCGCGATTGCAGATAAGGAGCATAAAGAGCTTGCAGGAAAATTAAAAAATGTACTTGCAACCTATCAGGAGGCAGAGGATCTGATCAATATTGGCGCGTATAAGAGCGGCTCGAACCCGGATATTGATTATGCAATCAAAAAGATTGGTGCGGTCAACCAGTTTTTATGTCAGGCAACTGATGAAAAATTTCAATTTGAAGAAGAAATACAGCTTTTAGAACAGGTATTTGCTGAGTAGGTGATTTGATGGCAAAATTCCGATACAGGATGCAGAATATCCTGAATATAAAAAGAAAACTGGAAAGTCAGGCAAGGGCTGCATTCAGTCAGGCAAATGTGAGATATCTGGATGAACAGGAAAAGCTAGAAGCGCTTGTTTTAAAGCGTTTCCGCTATGAACAGCTTTTGAAAGAGCAGCTTTCCGGCCCGATGAATATCAGGGAACTTAAAATTGCAAGGGAGAATACAGATACAATGAAGACACTTGTGCGCCGGCAGATGATGGAGGTGCATAAGGCTGAGATGACACTGGAAGCCTGCAGACGCGAGCTTGGAATGGTTATGAAGGAGCGTAAAACGCAGGAAATCTTAAGAGATAAAGAATTTGAAGAATTTAAAAAGGACTTACTGCGCCAGGAGTCAAAGGAGATTGATGAGCTGGTAAGCTATACATATAACCCAAACGAAACGAACGTGTGATGGGAAGGAGAAAACAAAAGTGGCAGAAGAGTTTAACCCGAATGAAGCAGGAGCTGGCGATGAACAGAATAAAAAACTGACGAAGGAAGAAAAAAAGGAGCAGAAAAGACGGGAAAAAGAAGAAAAAAAACTTGCTAAGAAAAAAACAAAAGAGGACGGAACAGAAAACGACGGGGAAGAAGAAAAAATTTCCAGCAAAATAGGACTCGTAATTGTAACGATTCTCATTATTTTGATCTGGCTTGGAATTATCGCGCTTCTTATTAAAACGGATGTTGGAGGATTTGGCTCATCTGTACTTAGTCCGGTTTTAAAAGATGTCCCATATCTGAATCGTATTCTTCCAAGCACGGAGGAGAATGTGTCAGAAGATTCCCAGACAACAGAAGCATACCCATATGATTCCCTGAATGATGCGATTGCCCGGATCAAGGAACTTGAAAAACAGTTAGATGATGCAAATGCAGAAAAACAGCAGGATGAATCTCAGATTGCAGATCTTCAGGGGCAGGTAGATAATCTGTCTCAATATAAAGAAAATGAGGCAGCTTTTGAACAGGAAAAAGAAAAATTCTATGAGGAGGTTGTTTTTTCGGACAATGCTCCAGACATCAGCAATTACAAAGAATATTATGAAAGTATTGATCCTGCAAATGCAGAAGTTTTGTATAAACAGGTAGTTGAGCAGCTTACGTATGATTCTGAAGTTGAGGATTATGCGAAAACATATTCATCCATGAAACCAAAGGAGGCAGCCGCAATTTTTAACACAATGACAGATAATCTGGAGCTGGTTGCAGATATTCTTCAGGCAATGGATACGCAGTCGAGAGCAAATGTTCTTGGCAAGATGGATTCCAATACAGCAGCACAGGTTACAAAGCTGTTAGAACCACAGCAGCCACAGCAGAATTAACGTAATGCTGAAAACAAAAGAAAGGAGGAAACAGATATGGCAGGAACACAGATTTTAAAAACATTAAATGTGAACCAGATGGGTGGAAAAAACCAGACAGTAGGAAAAAACCAGAACAAAAAAAATGCATCAACCGATTTTTCTGGACTCATGCGGCAGTGTGGAATATCAAATTCCAATATGCCGGGAACATCAGGGAATGATAAGGCTCAGACTGTTGTGAATTCGGACAAAACAAAGCCACTATATGATTCCGGGAACAACCATGTGCAGCCTGTCCAGGAGACTTCATTAAAAGAGCGCATTGCAGAATTAAATGATGAGCTTTCAGAGACGGCAGACCAGATTACAGGGACAGTGGCAGAGAATTTTGGCATGGATCCCAAGGATGTGGAGAAAGCAATGGAAGTCCTTGGAATGACAGCGTTTGATCTTTTGCAGCCGCAGAATCTGACTGCGCTTGTGCAAAAGCTGACGGGACAGGAGGAGCCGGCAGAGCTTCTTCTTGATGCCAATTTTCAGAACACATGGCAGGAGCTTGGACAGATCGCAAACGATGTGATGAGTCAGCTTGGAATTACGAGTGATGATCTCACGGAGCTGACAAACCTTATGGAGCCTGTAGATACCAGTGACGCAATAGAGGGATTGGAGCAGCTTCCTGAAAACGAGACGTTTGAAAAGACGGTATTACCAGCGGAAAATGATTCTACGCAGGAGGAGGCACTGTTTACAGAAACCGTAGGTGAGGCAGGACAGACAAGGGAAACGGAGGCTTTGCAGAAGGATCAGACCGGAACAGAAAAGCTTCAGTCAGAGCAATCCCCAAAAGAGCCACAGAGTGAAAATATCAGGACACAGAATGGGGTTGAAAAGCAACCGGAAAATGCCCGCTCTGGATCTGGTAATTCCCAGATGGGAGAACAGCATGCAGAGGCTTCCGGGGATACTTCGAAGACAGTAGTAACAGGAGCAAATACAGTCGCTCAGACCACATTTGAAGAGAGTCTGGTGCAGCCGGAGAACAATCAGCCAAAGCAGGTGGATACGCTTGATGTGATCCGTCAGATTGCAGAGCAGACAAGAGTTACCATAACGCAGGATGTTTCATCAATGGAAATGCAGCTTAGACCGGAGAATCTTGGAAGAATCTATCTTGAGGTTACAATGAAAGAAGGTGCTGTCCATGCACAGCTCGCTGCACAGGATGAGGCGGTAAAGGAAGCACTTCAGGCACAGATTGCAACACTTCAGGAGAAACTGGATCAGGCTGGCATCCGCGTAGATGCGATTGAGGTTACGGTTGCGTCCCATGAGTTTGAACGTAATCTGGAGCAGAATGAACATCAGGGAGATGCAAAGCAGGATATGGATCAGGGGCACCGGAACAGAAAAAGTGGATTTACGGAAGGCGTGTCAGATGGACAAAGCAGTGTAATAT